>NZ_BAFW01000216.1 GCF_000308535.1 Nocardia cerradoensis NBRC 101014
GCCTTCCATCCCGAACGCGCGCATCTGCTGCTGCTCGGATGTCTGCGCAATCCCGATCGGGTCGGCACCACCGTCTCCTCGGTCCGCCGGGTGAACCTGGATGCGGACGGGCGGCGGCTGCTCGCCGAACCGACGCTGCCGATCCTGCCCGACGTCTCCTACGGCGAGGATTTCAGCGGGCATCGCCCCGCCCCGGTCGCCACCGTCGGCGCCGGTGACGGTGGGCCGACGCTGCGCTACGACCCCGCCTACACCCCGCTCGACGACGCCGCCCCCGAATATCGTTGCGCCTACGCTCATCTCGGCACGGAATTGGAACGAGTGTGTCACCGTGCGGTGTTGGAGCCCGGCGAATTGCTGCTGATGGACAATGATGTCGTCGTGCACGGCCGGGTTCCGTTCACGCCCCGTTACGACGGGACCGACCGCTGGCTCAAACGGGTCAACATCCGGCTGGCACGCCGCCGCGCACCGGCCGAGGCCGGCGAAAGCGGGTACGGGCAGCGGACGGTGCGGCCGTTCGCGCCGAATCCCGCTGAGGCACCGCAGATCTCGCACCGATGAACCGACCAGTGAACCGAGGAACGCAGTGAGCAGCCGCCCCACCCCGTTGCGCGTACTCAGCCGCAGCGATCTCGCCGATGTCCCGATCGCCCCCAACGAGGTGGTGCGCGCCGTCGAGGACGCCTATCTGGCCCTGGCGCAGGGCGATTCGGACAACCCCCGCAAACTCAGTGTGGCGCATCCGGACGGCTGGTCGGTCGCGTACGCGATGCTGGGGCGCGACGGGCGCCGCCGGGTGGTAGCGATGAAGACCTCGTACAAATTCGATCCGAGCCACGACCGCAGCACCAAGCGCTACTACACCACCATCACCCTCTACGACGACGCCACCGGCACCCCGATCGCGATGATGGACTGCGCCCGGGTGGGGGCCCTGCGCACGCCGGCGGTGTCGGCGCTGCTGGTGCGCGAGACGGTGCGACCGGGCGCGCGCAGCGTGCTGCTGATCGGCACCGGCACCCAGGGCCGAAACGCGTTGCCGCACTTGCTCGCCGCGAATCCGCAGCTGAACCGGCTGATGGTGTACGGCACCCATCCCGAGGGCCTGGACGCGGTGGGCACCCACCTGCGCGCGCACGCGCCGCACCTGGATCTGGACGTGGTCGACGACCCGCGCGCCGCGGCGGCGACGGCCGATGTGGTGCTCGCGACCGCCGGGCCCGGCACACAGGTCGCCCTCGAATCCGATGATCTGGCACCGGGTTCGGTGGCGGTGCTGGTCGGTTACGGACTGGCTCCCTCGACGCTCACCGACGCCGACCGCGTGGTCGCCACCAGCGCCGAGCAGATGGCACTGACCGGCACCGACATGGCGGGACCGGACGGGCGGCTGCGCTCGGTCGACGCCGAGCTGCCCGCGATTCTGGGCCGCCGCGCGACCGCGCGCACCAGCCCCGACGAACGGCTGTTCGTCTACAACAGCGGCCTGGTCCTCACCGATATCGCCGTCGCGCACGCGCTGGCCGAACGCGCCATCGCCGAGGGCCGGGGCACGGAGGTGCCGCTGTGGGACTGACCGGGGTGCACTTCCCCGGCGCCACGCGGTCGTCGCCATCGGAGACGACGCGGTGACCGCGAGCCGGAGTACGCAGGCGCCCGACCATACGTCGACCTCCACTTCGATCACGGCACCTCCCCTCCCCGCACACCGGGACGAGTGGGAGCGCCGGCTGCTGGCCGACACCCGTCTGCTCGACGACATCGCTTATACGATCGGCGGCCCGTTCCACCTGCTGTACCCGCAGCGAGTGGGAGTGAATATCGACGCCTTCCGGGAACAGTTCCGCCGCCACGGCATCGACGGCGCGATCTACTACGGCAAGAAGGCCAACAAGTCGGCAGCCGTGGTGCGGGTCTGTGCCGAACACGGCGCCGGCGCCGATGTCGCCAGCGTAGGCGAGCTGAGTTCGGCTCTGGCGCACGGTATCCGGGGCCACGATCTGGTGGTGACCGGTCCGGCCAAATCCGATGAGCTGCTGTGGCTGGCCACCCGGCACGGCGCCCTGATCGCGGTCGACGAACCGGGTGAACTCGACCGGCTCGCCGGCCTCGGCGCCACCGCCCGGGTGCTGCTGCGGGTGCTCCCGCCGGATTCGACCAGCCGATTCGGCATGACCGGCATCGAACTCGACACGGTGCTGCACCGCACCGATCCGGCGCCGATCAAGGTGGAGGGCTTCAGCTTTCACCTGTCCGGCTACGACCCGATCGCCCGCTCGGAACTCGCGGCGGCGCTGGTCGACCGCTGCCTGCACGCCCGCGCCCTCGGACATCCCGTCACCACCCTCTCCATCGGCGGCGGATTCGGCGTGGACTATCTGCCGGATACCGCCTGGCGCGCCTTCACCGAGGACCACGATCCGCACTGGTTCCACGCGGACAAGACCTTCGATTCGTACTACCCCTACCACCAGCGTCCCGCCGGACCGGCCGCGCTGGCCGCCGTCCTCGACCACGACGACCTGGCGAAAGTCTTACGCGCCCATGCGATCCGGCTCGCGATCGAACCCGGGCGCGCGCTGCTGGACCGCGCCGGAAGCACGGTGTTCCGCGTCCAAGGCGTGAAAACCCGTACGGCACGGTCACTTCCCTACCAGCTGCTCACCGTCGACGGCACCAGCCTGAGCCTGTCCGAGCAGTGGTTCGACAGTGAATATCTGCCCGATCCGGTGCTGTGGCCGACGCGGCCGGGTGCGGTGACCCCGGCCTGCGTCGGCGCGGCGACCTGCCTGGAATCGGACATGCTGAGCTGGCGGCGCATTCCACTGCCGCGCCCGGCGGTCATCGGCGATCTGCTCGTCTATCCGAATACCGCCGGATATCAAATGGATTCGAACGAATCGTCGTTCCACGATCTCCCCCTCCCGCCGAAGGTGCTGCTGTCGAGCAGCCCCGACGCGGATCCGGAGCAGCCGCCGCGGCTGCGCTGGACGCTCGAACGCTGACTCCCTTCCCATCACACTCTCGAGGAGACTCGCATGCCGATCGTCACGCGCGTGACGGACCTGATCGGAAACACTCCCCTGTTCGAGCTGGCCGTCACCGCGGGCGGCACCCGGCTACTACTCAAACTCGAACAGTTCAATCCGACCGGCGCGGCGAAGATCCGGATGGCCCGCGAAATGGTGCTCGATGCCGAACGCCGAGGTTTGCTGAGAGATGGCGGGCATATTATCGAGTCCACATCCGGGAATACCGGACTGGGACTGGCGGTGGTCGCGGCCGAACGCGGCTATCGATTCACCGCGGTCGTGGACCACCACGCCTGCAAGGACAAACTGCGCGCGATGCGAGCCATGGGTGCCGACCTCGTCTACGTCGCCGCCGAGGGCGACGACAGTCTGGCCACCTCCACCCGGGAGGACCTGGCCGAGGCGATGGCGGCCGCGCGGCCGGACGCCTACTTCACCGAACAGCACAACAACGAGGCCAATCCGGTCGGCTACTACGCAGTCGCGGAGGAGTTGCTGGCGGATCTCGGACAGGTCGACATCCTGCTGTCCGCGGTCGGCACCGGCGGATCGCTGTTCGGCACGGCACGGCGGCTGCGCGACCTGGGCCGTCCGGCGCGGGTGATCGGCGTGGAACCGGTCGGATCGATCGCCTTCGGCGGGCCCGGCGGACCGTACTGGCAGTCGGGCACCGGCACCCCGCCCGGCGCGACCGTCGGTACGGCCGTGGACTACTCGCTGCTGGACGAGGGAGTCACCGTCTCGGACGTGGACGCCTTCGCCACCGTCCGCGCGGTCGCGCAGCGTTGCGGTCTGATGATCGGCGGGTCCGCGGGCGGGTCGGTGTACGTTGCGCTGCAGCGACTCGAGGAATTCGAACCGGGCTCGACGATCGTCACCATCGTCTGCGACGGCGGGGAGAAGTACCTCGACACGGTCTTCGACGACGAATGGATGAGCGACCGCGATCTACTCGACCGCACCGCCGAACACGCGGTCACCGACCTGCTGGACCGTTACGCACCCGCTGCCCCGGCGGTGTCGGAGGCGCGAAATCTGGTGGGGGCCCGATGAATCCGGTCGTCGTAGAGGTCCGGGCGTGACCGCCGCCGCACCCCGCGGCGACGGGCGCCGGCTGACGGCGCTCGCGACGCCCATCGCGCTGACCCAACTGGCCCAGGTCGCGATCTCCACCACCAATATCGCGCTGATGGGCAGTCTCGGCGTCGACCAGGTGGCAGCCGGCGGGCTGGCCCTGGTGCTGTTCAACCAGATTCGCACCATGTGCGTCGGGTTGATCACCGCCAGCGGCAATCAGGTGGCAACCGTGGTGAGCCGGGCCGAGAAGCAGCACCGCGACCCCGGACACGAGATCCGCGATGTGGTCCGATCGAGCTTCCTCATCGCCACCGCCGCGGGGGTGCTCGGCGGTCTGATCCTGGTCGGTCTGGGCTGGTCGCTGCAATGGCTCGGCCAGGACGCCACGGTGCTGGCCGAAGCGCGGCCGATGATGGTGGCGCTCGCCCCGGGTCTGCTGCCCTGCCTGTGGTTCCAGGTGCTGCGCCAATACACCGTCGGCATGCGACGGCCGCAGGCGCTTGTGGTGGTGACGCTCGGCTCGGTGGCCGTGAACGCGGTGGTCGCGCTGGCCCTGATCCACGGCTGGGCCGGACTGCCCGCCCTGGGCCTGACCGGTGTCGGCGTGGCGTCCTCGGTCGTCTTCCTCGTCACCTTCGCGGTGTTCTGGGTGATGGTGCGTCGCGACACGGCGCTGGGGCCGACGCTGCCGGTGCGGATGTGGCCCGTGCGCCGGCGAACGGTCGCCGCCGAACTGCGGCTCGGCGCGCCGATCGCGCTCACCTACGGCTCCGAGGCCGGGATGTTCTCGGTGCTGGCCCTGGCCATGGGCACCATCGGACCGGCGGCACTGGCCGCGCACAACGTGGTGTACCAGCTCGTCTACATCGTGTTCCAGGTCGCGGTGGGGCTCTCGCACGGGGCGTCGATCCTGGTGAGCCGGGCCGTGGCCCGAGAAGAGTTCCGCCGCGCCCAGAACCTGGCGTGGCTGGCACTGCGGCAGGCCGCGGTCGTCGCCGCCCTGGTGGGTGTCCTGTACGTCGCGGCACCCGATCTGGTGCTGCGCCCCTTCCTCACCGGCCGGGACAGCGCGACGATCGATCTCGCGCACGGCCTGCTCCTGATCGCCGTCGTCCTGCAGTTCTTCGATGCCGCGCAGAACATCGGCAACGGTCTGCTGCGGGGTGTGAAGGACACGCGCGCCGGATTCCGGCTGTCGCTGGTGGGGTATTGGCTCGTCGGCCTGCCGACCGCACTGCTGCTCGCCTTCCCGCTCGGCTTGGGCGCGAACGGAGTCTGGTGGGGTCTGACCGCGGGCTTGGCGGCCACCGCCCTGCTGATGCTGCGCCGATATTTCTCCCTGCTGCATCACCGGGAGGGCAGCGAACCACGCGAGCTCGCCGACAGCATGAACTGACGGTTCGTCCCGATCCGATCCGCACGGCAGCGCGGCGCAGGACCGACCACCCGTTCGCACCCCTACCACCAGCACCGCTCGAATCCGGCACGCACACCCCAGCAAGTAAGCGGCACAACGGTTTACACTGGGGTGCCAGTCGCGGCCGACGCCGCCGCGTGAGCCGACCGTGAGGTGACGAGATGGTAGCCAGCGCCGGAGAACGTCAACAGCCCGCGACCGAGCATCCCGAACTGGACGTCCTGCCGACCTGGCCGCTGGACACCATCGCCGTCCTGGTCACCACCGATCCGTCGCCGCACGCTATTCCCGTGAGCTGGCCGGTGCGTGCGGACGATCGGCGAATCCTGCTGAGCCTGAAGTTCGATCGCGGTTCGCTGGCGCGGCTGCGCAAACGTCCCGATGTCGCGCTGCTGATCCTCGGCGGCGGCAATGTGGCGCTGTGCGCCCGCGGTCGCGCGCGCGTCATCGCCGATCCGATGCCCGGCGCCGAGGACTATGTGGCCGTCGCCATCGATGTCGAGGTGATAGACGACCACCGCCAGGGCGCGTTCGAGGTCGAGGCGGGCATTCAGCGCACGGTCCTCGACGAACCGGAACTCGAATACCTCCGCTCGCGTGTCGCCACCCTGCAGGAGATGGTCGACGCGAAGAATTGACGCCCATGATCGCCGCCTTCTCGGTCACCCCGCTCGGCACCGGCGCCGATGTGGGCCGCGCCGTCGCCGAAGCCGTCCGCATCGTCCGTGCCAGCGGGCTGCCGAACGAAACCAACGCCATGTTCACCACACTCGAGGGCGAATGGGACGAGGTGATGGGGGTGATCAAACAGGCCTCCGACGCGATCCTCGCCGTGGCGCCGCGCTGCAGCCTGGTGATCAAGGCCGATATCCGCCCGGGAGTCACCGGCGCCCTGACCTCGAAGGTCGAGACCGTCGAACGCTATCTCGCGGAAGGCTCCTGACCACCCGCCCCAGGCGAGCTGACCGGGCGCGACCTCACGGCCGGCGCTGCGGGCCCCCCGGCGAGTCGGCGAAGGTTTCCCAGTGGGCGCGCCACTCGTCGGGCGACAGCGGCCCGCGTCCGCCGCGGGTCCGCTCGGCCGCGTCCTCGGCGGCCCGGATTCGCGCCGCGAAGTCGAGTGTGGCCTTGCGGAGCCGCTCCTCCGCACTGTCCGGTTCGCCCAGATGAACGACCCGCAGATCGTCCGGAACCAGATCCCCGGGTAATCCCGCCTTCGCGCTGCGGGAGCGAATCTTCTCCGCCAGCGCCAGCGCGGGTTGCGCCATCGCGATCCCGTCCAGGCAGGAGCGGCGCGCCTTCTCGGTGAGTTTGCGTTCCTCCCAGGCTCGTTCCTGCGCGGCGACCTTCGCGGCCACATCCGTTCCGGCGTCCACCTCCGGATCGGACAGATGCGGACTGCGGTGCACCAGTTTCGCGACCAGCGCGGCGGCCACGTCGTCGACGGTGAATTCGCCCGCGGCCTCGGCGATCCGGGAATGGAACAGCACCTGCAACAGCAGGTCGCCGAGTTCCTCCTTGATCGTCTCCGCATCGCCGTGCTGGATGGCATCGAGGAGTTCGTAGGTCTCCTCCAGCAGATACGGCCGCAGCGAATCGTGGGTCTGGGTGACCTCCCAGCCGCCGAAATTCCACAGCCGGTCCATGACCTCGACCGCTTCGGTCAGGCCGTGCGCGACACGTGCGGAATCAGCCGCGGCGTCGTCGGATCCACCCGACGGGCGCTCGCCCCTGTCCTCGCTCACCCGACCGCGACCTCCGCGCGCACCGCGAGATCGACCATGCCCTTCGGCTTCCCGTCGAGCGCCAGCAGCAGATCGGCGACGAACTGCAACAACTGCACGTCGCGCACCCGCGCCGCGCCCACGCTGTCCTCCACCCGGGGCAGCGGTAGTTGCACGATGCCGGTGGTGGGCCGATAGCTCGCACTCGGATACAGCCGTTTGAGCCGCATCTGCTTCGAATCGGGCAGCTGCAGCGGCGACACCTTCAGCGTGGTGCCGGTGACGCCGACCTCCTGGATGCCGTACTCGCGGCACAACAGTCGCAACTTCGCGACCGACACCAGCCGGCCGACCTCGACCGGCAGCGGGCCGTACCGGTCGACGAGCTCCTCCACCACCGCGGCGAGCGCCGAATCATCCTGTGCCGCAGCCAGTTTGCGGTACGCCTCCAGCCGCAGCCGGTCGCTGGCGATGTAGTCGGGCGGAATGTGCGCATCCACCGGCAGGTCGATCCGCACCTCCTTGACCTCTTCCTCGGTCGTGATCGGGCGGCCGTCGGCGGCGGCGCGATAGGCCTCCACCGCCTCACCGACCAGTCGCACATACAGATCGAAGCCGACGCCGGCGACATGGCCGGACTGTTCGGCGCCGAGAACGTTTCCGGCGCCGCGGATTTCGAGGTCCTTCATCGCCACCGCCATACCCGCGCCGAGATCGGAGTTCTGCGAGATGGTGGCCAGGCGGTCGTAGGCCGTTTCGGTGAGCGGTTTCTCGGCCGGATACAGGAAGTAGGCGTATCCGCGTTCCCGGCTGCGCCCGACCCGGCCGCGCAACTGGTGCAGCTGCGAAAGGCCCAGGGTGTCGGCGCGCTCGACGATCAGCGTATTGGCGTTGGAGATGTCCAGACCGGTTTCGATGATCGTGGTGCACACCAGGACGTCGAATTCGCGCTCCCAGAAGCCCTGCACGGTCTTTTCCAGCGTGTCCTCGTTCATCTGTCCGTGCGCCACCGCGACCCGCGCCTCGGGCACCAGATCACGAATTCGCTTGGCGGCCTTGTCGATCGAGGACACGCGATTGTGCACGTAGAAGACCTGACCGTCGCGCAACAGTTCACGGCGTACGGCCGCGGCGACCTGCTTGTCGTTGTAGCCGCCGACATAGGTCAGAACCGGATGGCGTTCCTCGGGCGGGGTGAGGATGGTCGACATCTCGCGGATCCCGGCCAGGCTCATCTCCAGGGTGCGCGGAATCGGGGTGGCCGACATGGTCAGCACGTCGACGTGGGTCCGCAGCGCCTTGATGTGTTCCTTGTGCTCGACGCCGAACCGCTGTTCCTCGTCGATGATCACGAGGCCGAGTTCCTTCCACCGCAGACCGGTCTGCAGCAGCCGGTGGGTGCCGACCACGATGTCGACCTCACCGGTGGCCATCCCGTCGATCACCTCGCGCGATTCGGCCGGATCGGTGAAGCGCGACAGGCCCTTCACCGTGACCGGGAAGCCGGCGACGCGTTCGGTGAAGGTCTGCAGATGTTGCTGTGCCAGCAGCGTCGTCGGCACCAGTACGGCGACCTGCTTACCGTCCTGCACCGCCTTGAACGCCGCCCGCACCGCGATCTCGGTCTTGCCGTAACCGACGTCGCCGCAGATCACCCGGTCCATCGGCACCGGGCGTTCCATATCGGCCTTCACCTCGGCGATGGCGGTGAGCTGGTCGTGGGTTTCGGTGAACGCGAACGCGTCCTCCATCTCCTGCTGCCACGGCGTATCGGAGGCGAACGCGTGACCGGGCGCGGCCTGCCGCGCGGCGTACAGCTGCACGAGTTCGGTGGCGATCTCGCGAACGGCCTTGCGCGCCTTGCGTTTCGTATTCGCCCAGTCGGATCCGCCGAGTTTGGACAGACTCGGCATCTCCCCGCCCACGTAGCGGGAGAGCTGGTCGAGCGAATCCATCGGGACGTACAACCGGTCGCCGGGCTGGCCGCGCTTACTGGGCGCGTACTCGATGACCAGGTATTCGCGTCGCGCGCCGCCGACGGTGCGTTCGATCATCTCCACGAACCGGCCGATGCCGTGCTGATCGTGCACGACCATATCGCCGGAACTCAACGCCAGCGGATCGACCTGATTGCGCCGGCGAGCGGGAAGTTTCTTGCCCTCACCGGGCGCGGTGACGCGGTTGCCGGTCAGATCGGACTCGGCGATGACCACCAGTTTCGCGTCGTCGAACACGATGCCGTCGTGCAGCGAACCGCACAGCACCCCGACCAGCCCGCGCACCGGCTCGGCGCCCGGCTCGAGCGCCGCGGCCGGAACCTCGGCATCGGCGAGCCGCTCCTGAATGCGTTGTGCCGTACCGTGTCCCGCGACCACGATGACCGCGCGTCCCCCGGTGGTGACGTGCGCGCGCAGCGAGGCGAAGACGGTCGCGACCAGTTCTTCCGAGCCGCGGGCCGCCGGTGCCGACAGCACGGGCAGCACCACTTCCGCGGGATCGTCGGCGGCCAGCGGGCTCAGCGTCCACCACGGCAACCCGCGCGACTCGGCATCGGCCCGCACGACGTCCAGACCGCGATACGCCGAGGACGCCAGATCCAGACCGTGCGCGCCCAACGGAGCCGCTCCGCCGAAGGACGCGGCCGTCCACGACGCCTCGAGGAATTCCTGTCCGGTGCGGACCAGATCGGCGGCGCGGGTGCGGATCTTCTCCGGATCGCACAGCAGCACATGCGATTGCGTCGGCACCACATCGGTGAGCAACTGCAGCTCACCCGGGCGCAGCACCGGCAGCAGTGCCTCCATCCCCTCCACCGGAATGCCCTGCGCCAGCTTCTCCAGCATTTCGACCAGCGCCGCGTCCGCCGGGTTCTCCGCGGCCACCTTCGCCGCTGATTCGCGCAGTTCCTCGGTCAGCAGCAGCTCCCGGCAGGGCTGTGCCACAACGAGATCCACCTCGACCTCGGTGAGCGAACGCTGATCGGCGACGGAGAACGCGCGCAGTTCACTGATCTCGTCGCCCCAGAATTCCACGCGCACCGGATGATCGGCGGTGGGCGGGAAGATGTCGAGAATGCCGCCGCGCACCGCGAATTCGCCGCGCTTGCCGACCATATCGGCGCGCTCGTAAGCGAATTCGACCAGCCGCGTGGTCAATTCATCGAAATCGAATTCGGCGCCGACGCGCAGCACGATGGGTTCGATCTCACCCAGTCCCGGAGCCATCGGCTGCATCAGCGACCGGACCGTGGTCACCACCACCTGCAGCGGTTCCGGATGGCCCGGATCCTCCGGATGCGCCAGCCGGCGCAGCACCTGCAACCGCCGGCCCACGGTGTCGGCACTGGGCGACAACCGCTCGTGCGGCAGCGTCTCCCAGGACGGGAACAGCGCGACCCGATCGCCGATGATCTCGCTCAGCTCGACGGTCAGATCGTCGGCCTCCCGCCCGGTGGCGGTCACCACCACCAGCGGCCGCGCCGCCGCGACGGTCGCCGCCACGAACGGCCGGATCGCCGAGGGCGCGACGAGCTGCACCGAGGAGCGCCCGATCAGTTCCCGAACCTGGCTCAGCGCGGCATCGGCACCGGCCACCTCGGCCAGTCCCGCAAGAGGTGGGCGATGGCTCGGCATGAAAGAAACTCCCGCTGCACAGATCGGCGATTCAGAGCGACCAATCGAGTCTATGTTTTCGGCCTCCGCTTCGCTCCGGCGGGGTTCTCGGCCCTCAGGCCTCGATTTTTCCCTCCTCCGCTCAGTCGCTGCGCTCCCTCGCTCCGTCAGTCCAAAATCGAGGCGGCCGAGAACCCACCCAGGTGCACATCTCGCAAATGCACGCTCCGGCGTTCACACGTACCGCCGTCCGACGTCGCGACCGGTTACGGCACGTAGCGGCGCAACCTCCGCGCGGCGAATTCCCGGAAGTACGCTACCTTTTCGTCCGGCACGATCGAGGGCAGCAGGAAGTACCACATGCGTTCCATGCGCACCGCCATCTGGTCGATGGATTCGGTACCGACGGCGGTGATGTGGACGCCGGAGGTCATCTCCTGCAGGAGAAGACCGATGGTTTCGGGGTCCAGGTCGGGTTTGAGGTCGCCCTGGGCGATGGCCCGCTCGGCGAGCAGGATCTGGGTTTCGCCCCAGGTCTTGGTGATGTTCTCACCAGAGGCGCCGCGGTAGTCGCCGATCTGGTGGGTGAGTTTGAGCATCGCGCCGACCATCGGGTCGTTCATGGTGAGGTCGGCGACGACGTAGGTGATGCCGATGGCGGCTTCGAGGGCGGGTACGCGCGGGTCGAAGAAGCCCTGGCAGGCGCCGCGCAGACGTTCGTTGCCCTGGTCGACCACGGCGCGCGCCAGTTCTTCCTTGGATCCGAAGTGGAAGTACAGTGCGCCCTTGGTGACGTTGGATTGCGAGATGATCTCGCTGAGGCTCGCATTCGCGTAGCCGAGTCGCAGAAAGACGTCGGCCGCGCCCGCCAGCACCGAATCGCGAGTGATTTCCGCACGCGCTTGCCTAGCCATCAGATCCGCCTGTCCTCAAACCAGCCATCCTGAAGTAGACCGATATCCCGAAGTTGACCGACATCACAGCTCGAACAGCACTTGAAGGATGGGTGAACCGTACCATCAGACCGGCCGTCGCCAGCGGAATCGAGCATTAAGACCAGTCTCCTTCGCAAACAATGGGCTAACCGTCCAGTTCGGTCCCCTATCGGCCCCCGGCACCGTTACCGCCGGTCAGCCGGGTGTCCCGCTCGGCCACTCGGAGCCCAGCTGCGGATCGGCCTCGAGGTGCGTGAGCCCGTTCCAGCACAGGTTGACCAGATGCGCGGCGACCACCTCCTTGGACGGTTGCCGCTCGTCGAGCCACCAGGTGGCGGCGGTGGCGACCATGCCGACCAGGGCTTGCGCGTAGAGGGTGGCGAGACTGGTGTCGAAGCCGCGGCGCTCGAAATCGCCGGCGAGGATGTGCGCCACCTGGTTGACCGCCTCGTTCAGCAGGCTCGAATAGGTGCCCGCGGCGGCCGAGGCGGGCTGATCACGCATCAGGATCCGGAAACCGTCGGTGCGCTCCTCGATATAGGTGAGCAGCGCGAGGGCGACCTGTTCCAGCCGGACGCGGGAGCGGTTCTGGGTCAGCGACGAGGTGATCATGTCCAGCAGCGTCGACATCTCGCGGTCGACGACCACCGCGTAGAGGCCTTCTTTACCGCCGAAGTGTTCGTACACAACGGGTTTCGACACCTGGGCGCGCTGGGCGATCTCCTCGATGGAGGTGGCGTCGTAGCCTCGTTCCGCGAACAGCGCACGGCCGATCTCGATCAACTGCTGCCGCCGCTGCGTTCCGGTCATCCGCGGGCGTGGCGCCCGCGCCGCGTCACCCGAAGTCATCGCTCCGCTCCCCCGCCTCTCTCCCCCGCCTCTCCGGGAATCCTGCCGGTCGTAGGTGTCTGGAGATTTCTCGGCCGGGCCGGCGGTCGGCAGCGAACCTGCGGTCAGGTCGTGCCCGACGAGTTACCCATGTGCTTTCGAAATCAAGTAGTGCGTTGCGCAAATTTACCCGAACGCGACTGAGCGATCTCGCCGACCCGCGACCCGCGCGGGAAAATCTGCCCGTAATTCGCGGAGATGCGGGGAAACGTGCGAGGATATTGCGCGCATGCCGTGGCGCAGCGGTGGGTCCGTAGGGTTCATCGGTGCGACGATCCGCCGTAGTGTAATGGCAGCACCACTGATTTTGGTTCAGTTAGTTCAGGTTCGAGTCCTGGCGGCGGAGCTGGCTATGGGGCTGTGACCTGCGTGGATATCGGGCGAAGCCCCGAGCCGGTGCTCAGGCCCGGGTGGACTAGGGTGTGGGCGGACGGCCAGCCGCCGAGCCCGCCGCAGACCGGACCTGCGAAGGCCCGGCGCAGGCAGCGACAGCCGCAGGCCCAAGACAGCGCAGACCAGCACGATGACAGGCAGCCGAGGGAGATCCATGCCACAGCAGACCGCCGTCGTCGTTCTCGCCGCCGGTGCCGGAACTCGAATGCGGTCCAAGACACCGAAAGTGCTGCATTCGCTCGCCGGGCGCAGCATGCTCGAGCACGCCCTGCACGCGGCGAACGAGATCGACCCCACCGACCTGATCACGGTGATCGGCCACGACCGCGAACAGGTCGGCGCCGCGGTGAATTCCGTTGCGGCAGAATTGGGTCGCGAAATCACCTCCGCGGTCCAGGAACAGCAGCTGGGTACCGGGCACGCGGTGCAGTGCGCCCTGTCGGCGCTGCCCGCGGACTTCAGCGGGGATCTGCTGGTGACCTCCGCCGACGTGCCGCTGCTGGACGGGCACACCCTCTCGGCCCTGCTGGACGAGCACCGTAGTTATCAACCGCGTTCCGCGGTCACGGTTTTGACCTTCGTTCCCGAGGATCCCAACGGTTACGGCCGGATCGTGCGCGATGCCGACGGCGGCGTCCTCGAGATCGTCGAACACGCCGATGCCACCCCGGAGCAGGCGGCGATCAACGAAGTCAATTCCGGCGTC
>NZ_BAFW01000215.1 GCF_000308535.1 Nocardia cerradoensis NBRC 101014
GGTCGGCCTGTTCTACATCGGCCAATCCCTCGGTGACGCACCGAGTTTGGACGTGCTGTCGGTCTACGCGACGGGCGGAGGCGTGTTCTTCATCGTCCAGGCCGGACTGCTCGTCTGGAAGGGGCGTTCGACGTCGCTTGTCGCCGGATGATCGTCCGCGATCCCGGCCACACCGTTGCCCACGTATCCGCAGCCGCCGCCGGATACGTGGGCAGTCGCGCACGCGGGCGCGAACGGAGAGATTGTGCACAGCGCCGCGGATCGTGTGCGCGTTCCGGCGCACCAACGAGCCTCGGCACCGGTGTCGGCAAGGACGCGATCACCAGCGGTATCGAGGTGACGTGCAGGCGTAGCGCGGTGGGCGCTCCTATCTGCGGCTTCTGCGCCGGCGTCGAATCACCCGCGCGGCCTCCTCGACGCACGCATCGAGGTACGAGTTCACATCTGCGGCCGCATACCGCAACACGAACCATCCGGCGTCCAACAGCGCGTTCTGACGCCGCCGATCACGACGAAATGTCTGTGAATCACTGTGGAATTCACGTCCGTCGATCTCGATGATCGTTCGCGACCGTTCGTCGACGAGATCACCCACGTACTGCCCGATCGGCTGATTCGGCAGCAGATGAAGACCGCGCCGTGCCAGCGCGCGAGCGAACAACCGTTCCGGCTCCGAGGCGGCATCGAATGCGGCGCAACGCAAGTGTTCGCGCAACTTTGTCGAGCCGTACTTGCCGGTGATCAGACCCGACAACGCGGGCGCCGCCGCGCGGGCATGGTTGTCGACCATGCGGCCCGCCTCCGCGTCCGGCAGGATCGGCACACAGTCGAGCAACGTGCGAGCCCGGGTGGTCACGGGAAGTCCCCAGACCTCATCGATCGAATCGGGTCGTAATGCGCGGCGGCTCAACCGAAGCCACTCCGGCGTAGCTCGATACCGGCCCCGGGGCACAGTCGCTTCGACCGATTCGGGTTCCGGCAACATATCCCACAGCCACGCCGCGGTGCGATGACTCAACACCGCCTCGGGCAACCACGCGAGCACGGCCTCACACCTGGTGCGCTGGGTAACCGTCCCGACCGCATAGATCCCCGGCAACACCCGCGTATAGTGCCCGCGGCGACAGCGCGCGGTAATCGCCGCCGCCGAAACTTCGCGCATTAACTCCGCCCTGGTTCGAATCACGGACACCGATGATTCCGCGCGGCCGACAGTGAACTCCGAAGCTCACCTGGGCGAACAACAAACCTGTGGATCAGCGCGAGCCTGTGGATGGGGTGAACAGATCGTGCAAACCTCGGCACGAATGCGAGAAAACCGCAGAATCAAGGACGGTTTGCACGAAAAATTCACCACCCAGCACCGGAGCCGTGGTGCGCGTGTGACTTCGAAAGACGGCCTCACGATCACCCCGCATCCCAGCCGTCTCGCTGCACGAACGAGCCGCCGGTCGTAGCGTGGTAACCATGGGTGTGGGGAAGAAATACGACGACAGCGGCATCCCGCCGAACGACCTCGGCCGCCGCCTCCGCGAAATCCGCGCCTGGCGCGGACTGAGCCTCGAAGCCGCCGCCGGACTCGCCGGAATCTCCTACGGATACCTCGGAAAGCTGGAGCGAGGCGAGAAGTCGCTGGAGAACCGGCGCACCCTCGAGGCGATCGCGGCCGCATTGCGTGTGGCACCGAGCGAGTTCTCACCGGTGCCGTGGCAAGCCGAGCATCCGAGTGCCAATGACGCGGCCTATGCCGGACTGGTCGCGATCGAGAACGTGCTCGACATCTACGAACTCGGTGAAGACCCGGGGCTACCGGTGCGGGAGTGGCCGGCTATCGCCGCAGACATCCAGCGGCTGATCGAACTGTCCCAAAGCACGGCGGATTACGCCGCGCAGGCTGAGTTGATGCCGCAGCTGCTCGGTGAACTACATGCCGTGTACGTCCGTTCTCCCGCACATCGACATGAAACGTTGATCGGGATGATCTGGTGCTACGCGGCGGCGATGTGGACGAGTAAGCGTCTCGGCGGCCGCGGCCTCCCCTTGTTGGCAGCCAAAGAAGCACAGCACTGTGCCGTGGCTCTGGAATCGCCTGCGTGGCACGGATTCACGGCGTGGCTGCGCGGAGACGCGACAGGCGGACTGTCACGGCCGGAACAATATCGGCGCGCGGTGCGCGTGGCCGACGAATTGCGACCTCATCTGAATGACGATGATGTCGTGCAGGCCTACGGCATGCTTCACCTGTCCGCGGCCCTGGCAGCAGCGGTGCAGGGCGACCGCGACACCTCGGAAACCCACCTCGGCGAGGCCGACGATATCGCTCGGCGCCTCGATACCGAGGTGGGCTCGTTCGGCCACATGTTCTTCGGCCGCGCGAATGTCGGGATCTGGCAGGCCACGATCGGGAACGAATTCGGCGACGGCACAAAGCTGGTCGAGCGAGCTCACCGGGTGAACGTGGCTGCAGTGCCGAGTGCTTCGAGGCAAGCCGAATTCCACATGGAAATAGGCCGAGCACTACTGACCGATCGACGTCGGCGCGACGAGGGAATCGCCACCCTTATTCGAGCGGAACGCCTTGCCCCCCAACGCGTTCACGCAGACGTCTTCGTCCGTGAGGCGGTAGCCGACCAACTCCGCTCCGCCCGCCGCGATGCCGCGGGCCGCGAACTACGCGGCCTGGCATGGCGGATCGGCATCGCCCCGGACTCCGGCGAGCCCCGCCGCTGACCCGGCACGGCTGGACCCACGCCGCGAGCCCGCGCGCCGTCGCTGCACAGCGGGTCCGAGCGTCGATGGGGTGAACAGATCGTGCAAACCTCCGCAAGAATGCGAGAAAACCGCAGAATCAAGGCCGGTTTGCACGAAAAATTCACCACCCAGTACCGGACAACCGAAGCCGTGGTGCCCGAGCGCAACCCCGCACGCCAGGGCCCGAGCGTCGAGTCCCCACCTCGAGTTCGAACGCCGAGTCCGGGCACTGACCCCGCGCAATGTTTCGCAGCGCAAAGTCCGCACACCAACCAGGCGCTGGGTCAGCACACCTGGTCCCGAACCTCTGAGTGCGAGCGCTGCGCGCGAGTGCCTAGCCCGCACGCATTCCTCTGTCGCGCTTGTCCTTTCAGGACAGACGGCGCGTGACTCGTCTCATACCTTGAGCTACGGCCCCATCGCCGAGTCCGTAGCCGGCCGAACCCCGGCTCCTCGGCGGTGGGCGCTCTTGCCGACCGAGGGGATGGAGGGGTGCGTTATGAAAGGCTGTGACTGGGTCCTTTTGCTGCTCGTCGCAACACTGCTCGGACTGACCTTCGCCCTAGCGCGCCTACCCCTGCGAGGTGAACGCCGCCGCAAGGACTCCCAGCGGTGACGCCCGCCCACCCGATCGCGCTCGGCTGGGTCCATCCCGACTCCACGGCCCCGGACTGGGACACCGCCCAAGTACGCCGCCTGGCCACCCGCCTCGGCTACCGCCTGGTCTGGCCCCCGGAATCCAGCCACATCCCCCTGCCCGACCAGGTCCGCGCCACCGGCGCCGAAGCCGTAATCGCCCCGTCCACCCAACATTTCGACTTCCTCACCCTGAACGCGCTGATGATGATCGCCGACGTGGAAACCGTCCACCCAAGACCCTCCTTCGCCCGCTGGGCGACCCGACGATGACGAGACCGCCGCCGAGCATCCAATTCGGCAGCAGCGGCGATGCTCTCACAGGAGTGCGGAGGACTACACCGCCCGCCATGGCCGATCGGCATCGCCCAGAATCCGGCGCGACCCGCCGCTCGCCCACATGCCGAACCAGCAGCCCCACCCACTTGCGTCCTGCCAGCCCACGTGCGGCTTGCCGACAACTGCATCGCGTCGCGAGGTCCACCGCCACCGCCGGAGGGCGCCCGACACCTCAGGGAACCAAGTCCTCAAACCCATGACTGACCTACATAGGAGTACGGACCGATGAATCCCGATCTGCCCATTCGGAAGGCGCTCGAACATATACTCACCCCCGACCAGCTCGCCGACCAGGCCGGAAGCTGGGAACGGCGGACGGCTGTGCTGGCCGCAATCGTCCACGGATGGGACGTCGATGAGGCTGTTCGCTTCCTCGCTGGTCCGACGGCGGAACCACGTGGCGCCGGTGTGCGTCATATAGTTCAGACCGATCTGTGTCCGGCCGGCGATGTAGGGGAATCAGTGCGGCGATATATAGCAGCAGCGGCAATCTGTGCGGCGCTGGCGGCGGCGGGGTGCTCGTCGACCACCGAAGGCACACCGACCACCACCGCCGACAAGGCAGCCGACCTGTGGGACCCGTGCACCCTCGATCAGGCAACGGTCCAAGCGATGGGGGTCGATCCCGCCACCAAGGACAGCGGCATTGCCGGCGTCCAGCAGTCCGGGTGGAAGATCTGCGGATGGGAAGGTAAGCAATACGGGCTCACGGTCTATTCGACTGCCAAGGGCGTGGACTACTACAAGGCCAAACCCGAAAACACAGATTTCGCGCCCGTGACCGTGGCCGGTCGCAGCGGTCAGCAGTTCCGAGTCAATGGCACCACGCGAGATCTGAAGTGCGACATCATTTTTCCGAACAAGCAAGGGATCGTGCAGATCACGTTGCTCGGTTGGCCCGGCAACGACACTCCGATCGCAGACCCTTGCGGAAAACTCACAGAGGTGGCCGGACAGCTGGTTCCGAAGCTGCCTGAATAGCCGAGGGGGACAGCGGCAATGAGTGACGACCTGACGACGTGGCAAAGCCACGCTGCCCAAGCCAAGGCGGGCGAACTGTACCTTGCCGACGAGGCCGTAGCCCGTGAATGCCTCAAAGCGTGCAACGACCGCATCGACGAGCTGAACCATATGCTGCGACTGGTCGATGCGACCAAAAACGTAGTCGGCTTCGGCGATTTCGAGATGGCCGAACAACTACGCCAGAAGTTCCTCACCCAAGCAACGGGCACCGACAACTCGATCGATGCGGTGATCACCGACCACATCGAGACGGTGAAGAACATGCGAGAGGTGATGCGGTTGTCGATCTCCCGCATCACGGGCCAGGATGTCGACAACGCCGGCAACATCAAGAACACCTGAGGGCACTTCGTCGGCGGCGGGCCGCAGGGGACTCTAAGCACCGCGTCCCGGCTGCGGCCGCCCCGGCCAGTACACACGCCCAGAACAGGGAGCGTCACGAGTGGCTATCGAACCAGTCCAATAAATCCTGTCGCGCCCGCGCAGCGTTCGAACCGTCGAGCATTCCGGCGAAGGCATGTTCAGCGGCAGCGATCAGTTCCGGCGCGGGATCGGGACATCCCATCGCGACTTCGCCGATCGCATCCTCGACGACTTTGTCCAGTCCATTGTCCGGATACACGACGCCTGTCGTACGCGCGATTCGGAGCGCGAGCTTGAACTCCCCGCGCAGTTGCTCAGGAGTGAGCCGGCCTCTCATCCTCACGTCGACGTGCCTTCTGATCGTCTGCGGACCGCCCGAGAAGACCGGGAACCAGCGAAAACCGCTGCCCACCGGGCACCTTCTCGGTGCCCCCGGTCGGACTCGAACCGACACTGTGCGGATTTTAAGTCCGCTGCCTCTGCCAATTGGGCTACGGGGGCGGCTGGGATAGCGTACCTAAGTCGTACGTCCGTCTCGGAATTGTCCGGGGATTTGCTCAGTGCACGCCTTCCATCAGGCGGCTGACCTGCGGGGCTATGAAGTAAACGATGATTCCCACTCCGATCGCGATCAGGCCGGTGATGCCGAAGTAGGCGACTTCGTGGCTGGTGTCGTAGAACCCGGACAGGACACCGGACATCGAGGTGCCGATGCCGACGGAGAAGAAGTAAAGCGCCATCATCTGGGCTCGGAAGGCCTCGGGAGCGAGCTGAGTGGTAACCGCGAGGCCGATCGGGGACAGCAGGAGTTCGGAGATGGCGAAGCCGGCCAGGATGACGAAGACGAGCAGGGCGGGAACGGTTTTGTCGTCGAAGGCGGCCAGGGGGACGAACAGGAGGAACGATGCGCCCATCCCCATCACGCCGTAGGCGAACTTTCGGGGCGTGGTGGGGGCTCGGGTGCCCAGGCGGGTCCACATGAGCGCGAACAAGGGCGACAGCACGATGACCCAGATCGGTTCCTCCGAGCCGATCCAGCTGGCCGGCGCGGTCCAGCCGAACAGCGTCCAGTTCATCCGCTCGTCGGAGTAGACGGCCAGCACCGTGAAGATCTGCTGGAACAGCGACCAGAACACGGCGTTGGCGATGAACAGCGGTATGAAGGCCCGCACTCGGACTCGTTCCACCGCAACCACTTTCGGACTGGTCAACATCAATCCGAAATAGAGTATCGATACCGCCGCGATCACGCCGGTGGTTACCCACGACAGATTCGACAACCGGACCAGCCCGGTCCACATCGCGAACGCGACCACCACCGCGACGACCAGCACGAAGGCGATCACCTTCCCGATCTGGCTGCGCGGCAACGGGTTCGGCACTTCCCGCCCGTGGGTACCCAGATTGCGCCGGAAGATCACGTACTGGGTGAGTCCGAGTGCCATGCCGATCGCAGCCGCCCCGAATCCGTAGTGGAACCCGAGATGGGTCTGCAGCAGCCCGGTGATCAATGGACCGACGAAAGCGCCCAGGTTCACGCCGAGATAGAACAGCGTGAAACCGCCGTCGGCGCGCGGGTCACCCTTCTCGTAGAGCGTGCCCAGCAGTGAGGACGCGTTGGCCTTCAACGCGCCGGAGCCGAGCGCGACGAGCACCAGGCCCACCCCGACGCCGGTCAGCCCGGGCAGCACCGCCAGCGCGATATGCCCGGCCATCACCACGACACCGCCGTAGAAGACGGTCCGCTCCATCCCCAGCACCCGGTCGGCCAGCCAGCCGCCGAGCACGGTCGACAGATACACCAGCCCGCCGTAGGCGCCGACGATGCCGGTCGCGGTGGATTTCTCCAGCCCCAGCCCGCCGTCGGTCAGCGAGTAGTACAGGTAGTACCCGAGGATGGTGAGCATGCCGTAGAACGAAAAACGTTCCCACAGCTCCACTCCGAACAAGTTGACCAGCCCGATGGGATGGCCGAATATCGTGCGCGTCTCCGGCGACGCCTGCTCGCCCGGGACTGGTTCCACCCTGCTCATGAGACGCAATTGTCCAGCAACGAGGTACGCCGATCGGGGGAATCGCCGATCACGCGGGGTGTCGGGGCCGCACCATCAGAAGGCGCCGATCACGACTGAGGGACCGGACCTATGTGGTAACGCCGCGGGGCCGTACCCTCAGGCGATCGACAACGCGATACCGTCGAGAATGTCGTGCTCGCTCACGATCAACTCGGAGATCCCCGCCCGGCGCGCCAGTTCGTCGGCCAGCACCTCGGTGATGACCGCACCGCCGCCGATCACGTCGACACGGCCCGGATGCATGGGACCGAGGGCGGCGCGTTCGTCGTGGTTCATCCCGATGAGGCGGTGGCAGACCTCGCGGAGCTGATCGAACGTGAGCCGGGTCAGATGCACTCGATCCGAATCGTATTCGGGCAGGTTCAGCGCGACGGCGGCGATCGTGGTCATGGTGCCGGCCACGCCGACCCAGGTGCGGGCGCGCTCGACCGGAACCACGCCGAAGGCCTGGGCCAGCTGCTGCGAGGCGAAGAACCGCGCGGACGCGACCTCCTCACCGGTCGGCGGATTACCGTGCAGGCAGCGTTCGGTGATCCGCACACAGCCGATATCGGCCGAGTAGGCCTCCTGCACGCCGGAACTGTCGCCGAGCACCACCTCGGTGGACCCGCCGCCGAGATCGACGACCACGAACGGCCCTTCGGCACTGGACAATTCGCCGACCGCGCCCGCGAACGAGAGCCGAGCCTCCTCGTCACCGGTGATCACCTCGGCTTGGGCGCCGGGCACCACGCGGCCCAGTTCCACTCCGGTCATGGTGAAGAAGTCGTCGCGGTTGCGGGCGTCGCGGGTCGCGCTGGTGGCGACCATGCGCACCCGGCTGACCCCGGCGTCGATCATGCGGTCGACGTAGTCGTGCAGGGCGACGCGGGTGCGTTCGATCGCCTCCGGATTCAGTTCACCCGTGGCGTCCACGCCCTTGCCGAGCCGCACGATCCGCATCTCGCGGTGCACGTCGGTGAGGTGGCCGTCCGCGCCGACATCGGCGATCAGGAGCCGGATGGAATTGGTGCCGCAGTCGACGGCGGCGACCCGGTCACTCATCACTGTCTCCCGCATCGGTATTCGGTTGATACTGCTCGTATTTCGGCCAGTCCTGCGGAATCGCGGTGCCGCGCAGTCCGGTATCGGCCGCCAGCGCGACGGCCTCGTCACCGAGCGGATTCAGTCCCGGCCCCTTGGCCAGCGAATGTGCGATCAGCACGTGCAGGCATTTGACCCGCTCCGGCATCCCGCCACCGCTGAAATCCGTTCCCAGCGACTCGATTTCGTCACGCTCGGACAGGTAGCTCTCGTGCGCGACACGGTAGGCGGCGGCCAGTTCCGGGTCGGCGGCCAGGCGTTCGGTCATCCCGCGCATCAGTCCGGCGGCCTCCTGGCGGCTCGCCTCGGCGGTCAGGCGCGGATCGGTGAGGTAGTAGAGCGTGGGGAACGGGGTGCCGTCGGGCAGCCGCGGCGCGGTCTTCACGACCGCCGGTTGGCCGTCGGGCGTGCGATAGGCGATGGCGAGCACCCCGCGCGGCTCCCGGCCGAGCTGGCGGGCCACGATCTCGAGATCAGCCTCCGCGGGCGCACCCTGCTCATCACCCGCCTCGCCGGACGAAGGCTCGGGCGTAGCGGGGTCGGTCACCGGGGTTCTCCTTCAGGCGGGGGCGGGGGCGCGGGTGGAGGGGGCGGCGGGGGCGCCGGCGTGGTGGGGGTGGGCTGCGGCTCGGACATACTGCGCCACAGCTGGGTGTACCAAGGATCGGGGCGGCGGGCCTGACTCGTCGGCACCGGCACCGCGGGCTGCTCGATCCCGGGCACCTGGACGATATAGGCGGTGTCGCCGGGCATCACCAGCCGCAGCCGGTCGCGCGCCTCGGAGCGGATATAGGCGGGATCTTCCTGTTGTGCGCGGCGGTCGCGCAACCGCGTCAGATCGTTTTCCAGATCGCGGCGCTGTTCGGCCAATTGCACCGATTCCGAACGCTGACTGAAATAGGTGCGCATCGGGACGGCGAGAGTCAACGCGAGCGCGCACAACACCGCGGCCAGGATGACCGCGCGCCCGGTGGACAAGCCCAGAATCCGGTGATCGTGGCGATCCTCGGACTTCTTCGACTTCGCACGCGTGGTGCGCGGTTCGGATTTCGTACCGGCCGGACGACGTTGCGCGGCCCGTTTGCCGGCGGACGTGCGTGTGGAGCCGTTCGCGGCCCGTTCGGGTCGGGGAGACCGCGTCGAGCGGCGGTCACCGCGTCCTGCCGGACTGGTGCCGCGCGCCCGTCGCTCCGTCATCCCCACACCTCGAAATCGCCTGCCTCCGCAGCGGTGCTGCGAATCCGTGCAGCAGCGGTGCTGCAAATCCGTGCCGTAGCGGCGCTGCGATCCGACCGCACAGCGCAACGGTTTCGTGCGGTGACCGGCCGCGGTATCGACCGGCCCCGCACGCCACACCCGTTGTCGAGGCTACTACCCCTCGAAGACGAACCGGGGGAATGCGACGTCACCGGCGTAGCGAGCCGAATCGCCGAGCGCGTCCTCGATGCGCAGCAGCTGGTTGTACTTGGCGACGCGTTCGCTGCGGGCGGGGGCGCCGGTCTTGATCTGACCGCTGCCGACCGCGACCGCCAGATCGGCGATGGTGGTGTCCTCGGTCTCGCCCGAGCGGTGGCTCATCATGGTCTTGTAGCCGTTGCGGTGAGCCAGCTCGACCGCGTCCAGCGTCTCGGTGAGGGTGCCGATCTGGTTGACCTTCACCAGCAGCGCGTTGGCGGCGCCCTTGGCGATGCCGTCCTCGAGCCGCTCCGGGTTGGTGACGAACAGGTCGTCGCCGACCAGCTGAATCTTGTCGCCGATCAGATCGGTCAGCGCGACCCAGCCGTCCCAGTCGTCCTCCGACAGCGGGTCCTCGATCGAGACCAGCGGGTAGGCGCCCAGCAGGTCGTTGTAGAACTCGGCCATCTGCTCGGCGGTGCGCTCGGTGCCCTCGAACTTGTAGCCCGTTCCGGCGGTGTAGAACTCGGTCGCCGCGACGTCGAGAGCCAGCGCGACATCGCTGCCGAGGTTGTAGCCGGCCTTGCCGATCGCCGAGGCGATCAGGTCCAGCGCCTCGCGGGTGCCGCCGGCCAGATCCGGGGCGAAACCGCCCTCGTCACCGAGACCGGTGGACAGGCCCTTGGACTTCAGCTCGGCCTTGAGGGCGTGGTAGACCTCCGCACCCCAGCGCAGCGCCTCGCGGAAGGTCGGCGCGCCGATCGGGGCGATCATGAATTCCTGCACGTCGACACTGGTGTCGGCGTGGGCGCCACCGTTGAGGATGTTCATCATCGGCACCGGCAGCACATGCGCGTTCGGGCCGCCCAGGTAGCGGAACAGCTCCAGCCCCGAGGACTCGGCCGCCGAGCGGGCCACCGCCAGCGACACACCCAGCAGCGCGTTGGCGCCGAGGCGGGACTTGTCCGGGGTGCCGTCCAGATCCAGCAGCACCTGGTCGACGGTGCGCTGCTCGACCGCGTCCAGGCCGATCACGGCCGGTGCGATCTCGTCCAGCACGCCTTCGACGGCCTTGCGGACACCCTTGCCGCCGTAGCGATCGCCGCCGTCGCGCAACTCCACGGCCTCGTGCTCGCCGGTGGAGGCGCCGGACGGCACCGCCGCGCGGGTCAGCGTGCCGTCGTCGAGAGCGATCTCGACCTCGACGGTGGGGTTACCGCGTGAATCCAGGATCTCGCGAGCTCCGACCTGTTCGATGATGGCCACGAAACGACACTCCTTCGGCTGCTGGCAATCAATTCAGGGCCCTGCCCACCGCCGTCCATGAGCAGGTCGCACGGCGGGCCCGTGCGTCTGCGAGCCTAATGGGTGCGGTGGGGAACGCACGACACAGGTGGGCGCCCGGTCGCGGTCGTTCGCGCGCGCAACGAATTGCGGCGGGGCCGAAGCGGGCGCGCGGGCGCGGGGCGGGTCTCAGGCCCGGCGGCCGACGCTGTAGGCCGCCGCCTTCGTGCGCACCGTGGCCATATAGGTGGTGGACTGGTTGTAGGTCAGCACCGCCTTCTGCCACCCCTGCGCGGTACGCAGATCGCCGCCGCTGGCGCACAGGTAGCGCGCGGCGGTCAGCGAGGCGTCGTCGATGCTGTCCGGATCCGCGCGGCCGTCCCCGTTGGCATCCACACCCCAGTGCTGCCAGGTCTCGGGCAGGAATTGGAACGGCCCCTCGGCGCGCACGTAGACCGGGGCGCCGGCGCGTGCGGTGGCCTCGTCGTCGAGAATCTTTGCGACACCGGGTGATCCGTCCAAGGGGATGCCTCGGATGGGCGGGCGGACCTCACCGTCGGCATCCAGGTCGGAACCACCGTGGCGGCCGTGCTTGCTCTCCACCCGCGCGATGCCCGCGATCGTCGTCCAGCCGATTCCGCAGTCGGGGCGCGAGCGGTCCATGACCTCGGCCGCGTATCCGTAGGCCTCGAGCGCGACCGTCGGGATGCCGAGCGCATCGGACTGCCCTTCCGCCCAGCCACGCAACTGTTCGGCACTACGGCCGGGCGCATCGAGGTCGATCAGCGGAACCGGGCTGCCCGCACCGGGCGGGAAACCGTCCGGAATCGGGGGCAGGTTATCGGTTCCCGCACATCCGGACAGCAGTGCGACCGCCGCGACAGCGGCGAACGCGAGGGGCCGGAATCCGGGGATGGTCGAACGCACCTCTCCATCATCCAGATTCGCGCACGGATGGCACGCACCGTGACGGTGCGCTCCGCCCGACTCGGCATACGATCAGCTACCTTTCCCCGCAACCGTTCGATACCGAAACGCTATGTCCAATGGCGTACTTTAGGTAAGCCTTGCTTAAGATCAACGGAGCGACTACCTTCGCAGTCCGAGTCTTCACCACCTGCTTCATCCCCATTGCGAGGAAGGGAACTCCTGGTGAAAAACGTTCTCCGCGAACGTAAGACACCCCAGCACCAAGAAACCGAACCGATCGACCGCCGTACGCTTCCGCCCGAGGCCGCGGCGGCCGTGTTCTGTTCGGCCGAAGAGATCGCGATCACACTCGACCGCACACCCGGTGGCTCCGCCCCCATCCGGCGCACCCTCTCCGATCCGGCATTGATCCGGCTCGTCGACGCCTTCGCCGCCGACCTTCCGGCGGCGGTGCGAACCGCGTTGCGACCGCCCGACACCGCCGCCGGCGCGACGATCATCGGCCGTCTGCCGGTGCGCGACGACGAGCTGGGACCGACGCCGTCCGACTGGACCCATGCCGCCGAACCGGCGTGCCCGGCGTCGTTTCGCCTGGATATCGCCCTGTTGCTGCTCGCCCGCTGCGCCGGCGAACCGTTCGGCTGGCAGGGCCAGCAGGGCGGACGGCTGGTCAACAACATCCTGCCCACACCCGGCCACGAACACGAACAGTCCGGCGCCAGCAGCACCACGCTGCTGAGCCCGCACACCGAGGAC
>NZ_BAFW01000214.1 GCF_000308535.1 Nocardia cerradoensis NBRC 101014
GATGGCGGCGAAGGCGGCAAGGGCCAGGGTGGCTGATCCGGCGGTACGCGCGACCGCCTTGGCTCTACTGCTTGTCGTGGACTTCGACATTCGATGTTCTTCCCTACTGTGTGTCGGCCTCGGTGGCCTGCGGCAGGCAGCACTGGACCAGGGCGGGCCCCCGTGGGACTCACCTCGCGTACTGCATGCTTTTTTCGGATGACGATCCGGCTACTGACTCAGACTCGACGTCTGACAACCAACGAGGTCACAGGATGATTGCGGTAGGTGAACGTAAACTGAACTAAAAATGAACAAACGGTGCCGCCACCCGCATTTCGCATAGATGGCAACTCGCTACATAGCGCTGACCTGGGCATCTCCCTGTCCCGAGACAGTGCTGCGCATCACAGAAAAATAACGCGTGTCGTTGCAAAAGAGGGTGTTTTGTCCGCTTTTTCAGCCGTTCGGCAACCATTCGGTAACGATCGACAACGCTCGGTAACCCCCGCCGAGATGTGCTCGATAGACCAGGTTTGCGGACCGGCCGGATCCGACCGGGAAGCACGCCGCGGAGCCGCGACACGGTGAACGTCCGGCAGATCGGCCACACAGGCCCCCGGAACGCGCTCACCCGGCCGCAGTGCGCGGCCGGGTGAGCAACGGGGGAATCTGTTGTCGTGCGGCGATCAGTGCGTGGGCAAGCCCGATCCGCTGAGGAATCCGAGCAGATCGTGGCGAGTGATGACGCCGATCGGCTTACCGTCCTCGACGACCATCAGCGCGTCGGTGGACTCCAGTTCCTTGGTCGCCGCCGACACCGGCTCGCCGGAGCCGATCAGCGGGAACGACGGGCTCATATGCTTCGACACCGGATCGGTCAGATGCGCCCGGCCCTCGAATACCGCCGACAGCAGATCGCGCTCGGTGACGCTGCCGGCCACCTCGCCGGCCATCACCGGCGGTTCGGCGCCGACCACCGGCATCTGGGAGACGCCGTATTCACGCAGGATCTCGATGGCGTCGCGCAGCGTCTCCTGCGGGTGGGTGTGCACCAGGTCCGGCAGCGCGCCGGACTTGCCGCGCAGGACGTCACCGACCGTCGGCTCGGCGGTGCTGCCGTCGAGGCGGCTCTGCAGGAAGCCGTAGGAGCTCATCCAGTTGTCGTTGAAGATCTTCGACAGATAACCGCGGCCGCCGTCGGGCAGCAGCACCACGACGACCGCCTCCGGGTCGCGCTCGGCCACCCGCAAGGCGGCGACGACCGCCATACCGCAGGAGCCGCCCACCAGCAGCCCCTCCTCGCGGGCGAGGCGGCGGGTCATCTCGAAGCTGTCGGCGTCGGAGACGGCGATGATCTCGTCCGGGACCGCGGGGTCGTAGGCCGAGGGCCAGAAGTCCTCGCCGACACCCTCGACCAGATACGGCCGACCGCTGCCGCCGGAATAGACCGACCCCTCCGGATCGGCGCCGACGACCTTGACCTTGCCGCCGGACACCTCCTTCAGATACCGGCCCACGCCCGTGATGGTGCCGCCGGTGCCCACACCGGCCACGAAATGGGTGACCTTGCCCTCGGTGTCGCGCCAGATCTCGGGACCGGTGGTCTCGTAGTGGCTGGCCGGACCGCCCGGATTGGAGTACTGGTCGGGCTTCCACGCGCCCGGGATCTCACGGGTCAGCCGGTCCGAGACGCTGTAGTAGCTGTCCGGATGCTCCGGCGGCACCGCGGTCGGGCAGACGACCACCTCGGCGCCGTAGGCGCGCAGCACGTTGCGCTTGTCCTCGCTGACCTTGTCCGGGCAGACGAAGACGCATTTGTAACCGCGCTGCTGGGCGACCAGGGCCAGACCCACCCCCGTGTTTCCGGAGGTCGGTTCCACGATGGTCCCGCCCGGCTTCAGCAGTCCCTGCTCCTCGGCGGCGTCGATCATCCTGACCGCGATGCGGTCCTTCGAGCTGCCACCGGGGTTGAGATATTCGATCTTCGCGGCCACCACCCCGGAGTTCGGGCCCACCACAGAGTTCAACCGAACGAGCGGGGTATTTCCGATCAGGTCGACGACGTGGTTCGCGATACGCATAGCTACATCGTCGCAGAGCCGCGCGGGCGACTTGCGTTTGGTACGGCGAGCGCTGCGTTTGATCCGGCGCGGACATGGCCGTGCGGTTACTATGCGGAGCGTGAGGATGCCGAAGACAGCTCGCGCCGCCGCAGCGGCGGCCGCGACCGTCGGGGCCGTGACCGCCATCGCGTCCGCCTCGGCCAGCGCACAGACCGTCGAATTCCCGCAAACGCCGAGTGTGTTCTACGGCGGATTGTGCGGGGGCAATATCCGGACCTGGGTGGATACCAGTCCCGACTGGCCGGGCCGGGCGGTGTTCAACGTCCAGGCCCTGGCGATCCAGGGTGTGGGTCCGGGACAGTTTCCGCTGGCCCCGCTGTGCAACGTCGACACCACCGTCGCGTGGCGCAATACCAACACCGGCGCCGCCGGTGAGTACCGCCTGAACGTCGTCTCCGGGATCTACGGCAGCATCCTGTACGCGGAGTTCCAGAACACCGGGCCGGGTCATATCGAGGTCACGGTCACCACGAACAACCTCAACATTCCCGCGCACGGCGCATTCGACGTTTCCTGACGCGCACCGGCCTCGTCCCTGGTCGGCGCGTCGCACGCACCGCATAATCGGTAGGACCGGATCGGGCGCGCCCCCTCGTGGCCGCACCGGATTCGCACCGCCGCGGGCACCGGACCCGCCGCGGCAGGTCCGGTCGGTGGCAGCGTCGGAGTGAGACGGGAGGTTGGCGCGTGGCTTCCAGGACGTGGCGGACGGTCGCGGCGAGCGCGGCCGCCGCGGTGGCGGTCGGCTCCGGGGCGGGCACCGCGGGCTGGGCGACCTACCGCCTGCTGATGTCGCAGGCACGCGCCGCGCGCACCGTGATCGGCCGCGACACCTCCAAGCCGCCGGAGGCCGACGGCGTGTACACCCGCGACTGCGCGGCCCCGGAACCGTGGCGCGCGGGCGTGCCGTTCGACCTGCACCTGATGGTCTTCGGCGATTCGACGGCCGCCGGAGTGGGCTGCGCCGATGCCGAGCAGGTGCCCGGCGTCCTGGTGACGCGCGGTCTGGCCGATGCCACCGGATGGCGAATTCGCTTGAGTACCAAGGCGATATCGGGCGCCACGTCGAAGGGCCTGGCCGGTCAGGTCGACGCCATGTTCATCGCCGGCCCGCCGCCGGACGCCGCGGTGATCCTGGTCGGCGCCAACGACGTCACCAAGAAACATTCGATCTGGCGTTCGGCGCAGCGGCTACGGCACGCGGTCGGGCGCCTGCACGAGGCGGGCGCCGTCGTGGTGGTCGGCACCTGCCCGGATCTCGGCACCGTGGCCGCGATCCCGCAACCGTTGAGCACGGTCGTGCACCGCTGGAGCGCGCGGCTGGCCCGGGCCCAGGTCGGTGCGGTCCGATCGGCCGGTGGCACGCCCGTGGCGATGGGCGATCTGCTCGGCCACGACTTCCGCAGCACCCCGGAGGTGCTCTTCTCCGCCGACGGGTTCCATCCGTCGCCCGCCGGATACGCGTTGGCGGCCCGGCACCTGCTCCCGGCACTGCTGCGTGAGCTCGATGAACGGGATCCATCCCGACCGGGTGTTCCGAGCCACACCGCGGCGACGTAGATTCGGGGTTGAATTGTCGTACCCCTGTACCGAAACGGTCGGCTGACCGCTTCGGCGACCCCGATATAAGGAGTCCTCATGCCAGAGGCCGTCATCGTTTCGTTCGCCCGCTCTCCCATCGGCCGCGCAGGCAAGGGTTCGCTGGTGACCATGCGTCCCGACGACCTCGCCACCCAGATGGTCCGCGCCGCCCTGGACAAGGTTCCGGCGCTGAACCCCGCCGACATCGACGATCTGATGCTCGGCTGCGGACAGCCCGGCGGCGAGGCCGGATTCAACATGGCCAAGGTGGTCGCCACCCAGCTCGGCTACGACTTCCTGCCCGGCGTGACCCTGAACCGGTACTGCTCGTCGTCGCTGCAGACCACCCGGATGGCGCTGCACGCCATCAAGGCCGGTGAGGGCGATGTGTTCATCTCCGCCGGTGTCGAGACCGTGTCGCGATTCCCGAAGGGCACCTCCGACGGCTGGCCGGACACTCACAACGAGAAGTTCGCCGAGGCCGAGGCTCGCACCGCCAAGCGCGCCGAGGGCGGCTCCGACGGCTGGGCCGACCCGCGCGAGGGCGGCGACCTGCCCGACATCTACATCGCGATGGGCCAGACCGCCGAGAACGTGGCGCAGTTCACCGGCATCTCGCGCGAGGACCAGGACCACTGGGGCGTGCGGTCGCAGAACCGTGCCGAGGAGGCCATCAAGGCCGGCTTCTTCGAGCGTGAGATCACCCCGGTGACGCTGCCCGACGGCACCGTCGTCTCCACCGACGACGGCCCGCGCCCCGGCACCACCTACGAGAAGATCTCGCAGCTCAAGCCGGTCTTCCGTCCCGACGGCACCATCACCGCCGGTAACGCCTGCCCGCTGAACGACGGCGCGGCCGCGCTGGTCATCATGAGCGACACCAAGGCCAAGGAGCTGGGCCTGACCCCGCTGGCCCGCATCGTGTCCACCGGCGTGTCCGGTCTGTCGCCGGAGATCATGGGCCTGGGCCCGATCGAGGCCGTGCGCAAGGCGCTGAAGATCGCCGGCAAGACCATCGACGACATCGACCTCTACGAGATCAACGAGGCCTTCGCCGTGCAGGTGCTGGGCTCGGCTCGTGAGCTGAAGATGGATCTGGACAAGCTGAACGTCTCCGGCGGCGCCATCGCCCTCGGCCACCCGTTCGGCATGACCGGCGCCCGCATCACCGCCACCCTGATCAACAACCTGCAGACCCACGACAAGCAGTTCGGTCTGGAGACCATGTGTGTCGGCGGTGGCCAGGGCATGGCCATGGTCATCGAGCGCCTGAGCTAGTAGTACCGCAGTCGGCCGGTTCCGCACCGAAAGGTGGGGAGCCGGCCGATTGTCGTTGCGGGGCGATCGAGTCGGCGGGCCTTACCCGACAGGTAATCGACTCGGCTACGTCAGCGCGGAAGTATCAATGGCGTCAACACAACTCGGTTCGAGGAGTTCGAGATGCCTGCCTACGCCATTGCCCACCTGCACGATGTGGATGTCAACGCCGAGATCGTGGAGTATCTGCGCCGGATCGACGGCACGCTGGCGCCGTTCGGCGGAAAGTTCATCGTCCACGGCGGGCGGCAGATGGTGGCGGAAGGGCCCGCCGACGGGGTCATGATCGTGATCGAATTCCCGGATTACGATGCGGCGCAGGCCTGGTACGCCTCGCCGGAGTATCTGGAGATCCTGCCGCTGCGACTGAACAATGCGGCCGGAGTCGCGATTCTGGCCGAGCACTGCGGCGACGACCACGTCGCCACCGACGTGCTCCCGGCCGAACTGCTCGCGTGAAATCCGCGGCGGCGGAGCGACTCGCGGCCCCAACGGATCCGTGCCGTTGGGGCCGCGACGACCTCAGCGCGGTGGGTTCAGTCGATCTCGACCAGCCCGGGCTCCTGCGGTGCGACTGCCAGCTCGGGCCGGCCCGAGCGCAACAGCAGCGCGATGGCCAGGCCGAACACCATCCCGACTGCCGTCAGGATGACGACCGTCCGCTCCCCCTGTGCGGCAGCGGAATTCGTTGCCGTCTCGTTGTCCGTGCCGAATTCGGCGATCACCGTGAAAATGGCCAGACCGATGGCATTTCCGATATTCAACGCCGTAGAGGCGATGCCGTTCGCGACACCCTGCTCCGCACCCGGCGTTCCGGCCGCGGCGGCGATCCACATCGCAGTCCAGACGATGCCCTGGCCGACACCGGACACGATCAGTCCGGGCACCAGAGCGCCGTATCCGGCCGAGGCGTCGAATCCGATTGCCAGGACCATGGTTCCGACCACACCGATACCGAATCCGATCAGCAGTGTGGCGCGAACGCCGAACCGGGTCGCCGCCCACTCACCCAGCTGGGTTCCGGTGGCGATGGCAACCGAGGGGACCAGAAAGGCGAGCCCGGTCTGCAGGGCGGTGTAGCCGTGCACGGTCTGCATGAGAACGGTCAGGAAGTACGGCAGCACACCGAAGGTCGCCATATAGATGAAGGTGACCGCCATACCGACGGTGAGGCTGCGATTGCGCAACAACCGGAACGGCATCAGCGGATCGACACTGCGTGACTCGGCCACCGCGAAGACCGCGAGCAGCAGTACCGCGAGAACCAGCGCGCCGACGACGAGCGGACTGGCCCACCCCAGTTCGGGGCCCTCGACGAGCGCGAACACCAGAATGGTCGAGCCGCCGGTGACGAGCAGCGCGCCGGGAAAATCGAACGACCGCCGCTCGGCGCCCGCCCGATCGCGCGGTATGACGCGCAGCGCGGCCAGCGTCACCACCGCCGTCAGCGGCACATTGACGAAAAAGACTGCGGGCCAACCGAAATCCTCGGTCAGCACGCCACCGAGCAGCGCGCCGATGGTCAGCCCGCTGGCACCCGCGCCGCCCCAGACCGCCAACGCCCGGTTCCGCTTCGGCCCCTCCGGAAACAGTGTGTTGATGAGCGCGAGCGTCGACGGAAGCAGCAGCGCGCCGCCGATGCCCTGAACCGCCCGGGCGGCGATGATGACGACGGGACTACCCGCCAGCCCGCCCGCGAGCGACGAGATGCCGTAGAGGCAGAGCGCGAGCAGGAACATCCTCCGCCGCCCCAGCAGGTCGGCGGCGCGGCCGCCGAGCAGCAGGAATCCGCCCGCGAAGACGACGTAGGCGCTGACGACGAGCTGCTGGGTCTGCCCAGGAAAGCCCAGGTCGGATCCGATATCGGGAAGTGCGACGAAGACGATGTTGAGATCGAGCGCGTAGATCGACTGCGCCAGCGCCAACAGCGCCAGAGTCCAGCCCAGGCGTGGGCCGGTCCGAGAGGTGGGGGTCGGCGAGGTGGGGGTGGGCATGGGATGCCTTTCTGCCTGCGGATCGGAGCTGTCGAGGCGGGGCCCACGCCGTCGACCGTACGATATTTCACGTACAGTCGAACTGTACTAAGAATTACGTACGGTCTGTCAAGGCTCCGTACGTAAGTCGCAGTACTATCGGACTATGGCTCTGAACCACCCCAGCCGCGATCGGATCCGCGTCGAGCAGGTACTCGCCGCGCTCGGCCACCCGACCAGGCTCGGTGCTGTTCGAGTTCTCGACGGTGGCGGCGAATTCAATTGCACGAGCGTGCTGAACACCCTCGGCATACACGCCAAATCCACGATGACCCATCACTGGCGAGTACTGCGTGAAGCGGGCGTCATCCGCCAAACCCCCTCCGGCCGCGAATATCTGGTGGAGTTGCGACGCGCCGACCTCGACACCCGCTACCCCGGCCTCCTGGACGCCGTACTCGCCGGCGCCCGCGACGACGGCCGGCTATCCGACTGACGGGGCCACCCGAACCCCGGCGCCACGCGCTCGGCCCCCGACCGGCAGAACGAAAACGGGTGGCTGCCGAGACGGCAGCCACCCGTTTTCCGGATCGCGGAGATCAGTCGTTCTGCAGATAGCTCAGCAGGCGCAGGATCTCCAGGTACAGCCAGACCAGGGTGACGGTCAGGCCCAGGGCGACGCCCCATGCGGCCTTCTCCGGCGCACCGGCGCGGATCAGCTGGTCGGCGGCGTCGAAGTCGAGCAGGAAGCTGAAGGCCGCGATCGCGATGCAGACCAGGCTGAAGATGATCGCCACGGTGCCGCCGTCGCGCAGGCCGAAGCCGCCGGGGGTGAAGAAGGCGGCGATCAGGTTGCCCAGCATCAGCACGATCACGCCGATCATGGCGCCGACGAGCATGCGGGTGAAGCGCGGGGTGACCCGGATGGCTCCGGTCTTGTAGACCACGAGCATGCCGAAGAACACACCGAAGGTGCCCAGCACGGCCTGGGCGATCAGACCGCCACCGCCGACGCCACCGAATTCCACGTTGGTGAACATGAACGACAGCGCGCCGAGGAAGAAGCCCTCGGCGGCCGCGTAGCTCAGCACGATGGCCTTGTTGTCCTGCTTGCGGCCGAAGGTGGCGACCATGACCAGCACGAAGCCGACCAGACCGCCGACGATCACGAACAGCGGGGCCAGCGCGTGGTTGGCCGCGGTCGCACCGTAGGCGATGATCGCGGCGAGGGTGACCACGCCGAGGGTGATGCCGGTCTTGGTGACGACATCGTCGATCGTCATCGGCCGGGTGGCCGGCGCCTGCTGATACGGCTGCTGGACACCGTAGGGGCTCTGCTGTCCGTACTGCGCGAACTGCCCGGCGCCCGCTGCCGCCGAACCGAATCCCGCGTATCCACCGCCCTGTTGTTGCGGCAAATTTTTGAAGATCGGGTTACTTGTGGTGCGCAAGGTCCCGTGCCTTTCCGAAGTAGCGGTCCACGTCCGTCGTGTCCGTCTGAGTATCCAACGATCCGCTCCGGGAGCAAGTTCCCGAACCGGACATCAAATCGGACATATCAGACTGTACTGCCCGTAATCTACTCCCGCCGGGCGGTGTGCAGGCCACACACGGACCGAGTCACGGTGAATTTGCGATTACGGCCGACCACGTCGGTCTTGCCGACCAAGCGGTCCATGACGCCGCGATAGTTGAGGTGGCTGTTGTAGACGGTCCACAGCTCTCCGCCCGGGCGCAGTACCCGCCCGGTTTCGGCGAACATCTTGATCGCCGAGCCGGTGTGCACGGCGGCGCCGACGTGGAAAGGGGGGTTGCACAGCACCAGATCGGTGCTGTGATCGCCCACCGCCGCCATCGCGTCGTCGCGGACCACGGTGACCCGGTCACCGACCCCGTTCGCGGCGGCGGTGGCGCGGGCCGAGGCGACCGCCGCGGCCGACTGATCGGTCCCGGTCACGGTGATGTGCGGGCGCGCCTTGGCCAGAGCGGTGGCCAGTATGCCGGTGCCGCAACCGAGATCGATCGCCTCGCGCGCGTCGGGCTTCATCCGATCGAGGTGTTCGAGCAGGAAGCGGGTACCGATGTCGAGCCGCGCCCCGGAGAAGGCCGCTCCGTGCGCGACCACCTGCAGCGCGATGTCGTCCAGTTGCTCGCGCAGCGGAAATTGCGGCGTCCCCGGCGTTTTCGGCCCGGTCGCCGTGATCGTCCGCGACTTCTGCCGGCCCCGGCTGGCCTGGACTCCGGAAAAGTATTCCGCCAGTACGTCGTTCATCGCCGGTGTCAGATACTTGTCGCGTCCGCCGGCGATCACGGTCACCCGCGGATCGGCGTAGCGGGCGACGGCCTCGGCGATTTCGGCGAGACCGGCCAGCATGCGGGGTAATCGCAACAGGACGACGGTGACCCCGTCGAGCAGATCCGGCCCCAGATCGTGCGCGGTGTAGCGATCGGCCAGATCTATGGCGCGGGCATTGTTGGCCAGCGCCTGCTCCCCGGTCAGCAGATCCTGGTGGACCCGGATATCGCGCAGGTCGTGGGCGGCGGCCGCGCCGAGAGTCAGTGCGCCGTAACAGTCGTCGATCACCGCTACCCGGCCCGGACCGGCCGCCGCGAGCAGTTCCGCGGCGGTATCGAGGATCAGGCGATCGGCGGCATCGACGGCGTAGAGGTTCACTGCTTCCACATCCGGATAGCGCCGCAATCGGCTCAGTATGTCGTCGACCTCCAGCATTCCTACAGTGTGCTAGACCGTTGCCGTGTCGTCACCACGGCCCCTGGCGCCCGACGGCATACCATCGGCCCCATGCGTAACAGGCTGGCATTGACGGTGGCCGCCGGGCTCGTACTGCTGGCGGGTTGCTCGGACGGCGGCTCGAATCCGGCAAGCCGAACGCCGATGCCGCCCGCGACCGGGGCCGTCACGACGACCGCCGAGCCGAGCCAGGCGCCGCCCACCGGAACATCACCGCAGGAGGCCACCCCGGCCACCGACACCCGGCTCACCGTGACCGATGTGCGCATCGGCCACCACGACGGTTTCGACCGGGTGGTGTACGAGTTCGGCGGCACCGGCGGGGCGCCCGGATGGACTGTGCGCTACACCGATCGCGCGGTGCAGAACGGCAGCGGCCGGGAACTGCAGATCGCCGGTACGTCCATTCTCGAGGTCCAGATCCTGGGCACGGCCTACCCGTGGGACAGCGGGGTGACGCCCTACAGCGGCCCGGACCCGGCCACCGATCCGAGCGCGCCGGGTATCGCCGGGGTCTACGGCACCCAGGATTACGAGGGCACGACGCAATCGTTCATCGGCGTGAACGCGGACCGGCCGCCGTTCTCGGTGACCACGGTGGACCGGCCCGTGCGGCTGGTGATCGACATCGCCACCGGGTGATCGTCGCCACCCATACCGCCCGGGGGTAGCTGAACGGTGCGTAGACTGGGGCCGTGCTCGCAGTGGGTCACCTCCGTCGCGCGCCCGGATTCGTGCGGGCGCTCGGTGTGCTGACCCTGCTGATCGGCATCGCGGTCATGCATGCGGTGGTCTTCTCCACCGGGCACGCAATGGGTGCCGTCGCCGAGCCCGCCGTATCTTCGCCTGCCGCCGCCGCGCCGGTGATGGCGGGCCGGTCGGTATCACCCTCGAACGACGGGGACCGAGCGCCGATCGCGCTTGCCGCACAAGGGATGTCGAAAATCGGTCACGGCGACCACGCGGTGCCGGCCACCGCGCCCGGCGAAGCGACCGCGCCAACCGTCCCGAACGAGCAATCTCCCGTCGCCGACCGGGAGTCGGCCGCGCCCATGCGGACCACCCTCGCGGTAGCCGACGGCTCCGACTGCGACGGCTGCACCACCCACGCCGGTATGCACGCCTGTGTCTTCGTGCTGGTCACCCTGGCATTGGCCCTCGGTCTGGCGGTGATCGCCTGGCTCGGCGCCGATCGGACACCGAGCGCTGGGCGCCTCGCGCGCGCCGGGCTGCGCCGGCGCACCCGCCCACCTCCGTGGACCGTGCTCTCCTTGGCCGAATTGGCGATTCTGCGGATCTGACCGGCCCGCCGGATCGGCGTGCGAACGCGCGCGGATACCGGCCCGGCAGGTCATCCCACATCGCAATTCCCCAGGAGCACACTCATGTTCACTTCTCGTATCCGTATGCTGTCGACCGCCGCTCTCGCCGCCGCCGCCCTGATCGTTGCCGGTTGCGGCAGCGACGACTCCGGCAGTTCCAACACCGCCGCGCCGGCCTCGTCGTCACATTCGCCGATGGCCGACATGCCCGGAATGAATCACACCGGCGCACCGTCCACCGCGACCCGCACCGACTACAACGACGCCGACGTCAGCTTCCTGACCATGATGTATCCGCATCACGCGCAGGCGGTGGAGATGGCGAAGCTCGTGCCCGCCCGGTCGCAGAATCAGGAACTGATCACCCTCGCCGCGAATGTGGAGAAGGCGCAGGCACCGGAGATGGAGCAGTTCGCCGCGCTGCTGCAGAGTTTCGGCAAGCCCGCGCCGCAGGCGACCATGAACCACCCGATGGACGGTGTCATGACACCGGAGCAGATGACGCAGCTGCGGAACGCGTCGGGCACCGACTTCGACCGGATGTGGCTGCAGATGATGATCGCGCACCATCAGGGCGCGGTCGATATGGCGAATACCGAGATCGCCGACGGCACGAACGCCGACGCGAAGGCGCTGGCGCACAACATTCTCACCGCGCAGCAGGCCGAGATCCAGCAGATGCGCGGGATGCTCGGGCAGAACTGATCGCCCGCGGTCGCACCGTTGCATTCACGCTCGCACGGTGTCGACCGCGGCTCGCGGACGAGCCCGGAAACCACACGCATGCGGGTGTGCCGGATATCCGGCACGCCCGCGCGGGTGGGTCGGTCAGCTCCCGATGACGGCGTTCATGATGGTGCCCGCACTGGTCGCGACACCACCGCCGATCATCGCGCCGGCCACCATCTTCGGCGACTCCAGCCCGCCGCCGCTCCACTTCTCCCAGGCGAAGCGGCCGCCGCCGTAGGTGATGGCGGTGACGCCGGACAGCAGGACGAACCAGGTGAAGTAGCGGACCAGCTTCAGCAGTTTGTCCGCGGCCGGCGGAGTTTCCGGCGTGGGGTTGCCGACCTGGGCCAGCACGGTGGTGTACATATCGTGTACGGCGAGAACCATGCTCACGTTCGTTGTCCTCTCGGATGCTGAGGTGATGCCGGTACTGAGGTGATGCCGGTTGGAGCGCAGAGCATGCAGTGACAACTCGTCAAACAGAACCAATTGAACCGCACCGGCTCCTCGCCCGCAGCCGGACACACCGCATTCGCGAAAGCGGCCACTACCTGCGGTTCCAGGTCAACTGACCGGTCCGCCGACGATCATGCGCGCGACCGGCCGGTCTCGGCGATCGAAGCGCGCCGCGAGGGCGCCGCACCGGTATCGGCACCGGCGTCGACAGCTCTCGGCGGCGCACCCCGGATGCGGCGTCCGGTCAGCAGCCGAACGCTCAACGCGGCCAGCCGGCGATGCCCCGCGAGCGCGCGGCGCGTCACCGCCACCGACCACACCGTGCGTGTCCCGGGAGTCGTCGGCCGGCCGGCGAATCGGTCGGCGAGCCAGTCGACCATCACCGGAACGGCCAGGAATTCCAGCGGCAGATGCGCGCTGAGCCGATCGCGCAGATAGCCGATGTCCGCTCCCGCCGCTTCGTAGCGCCGGACGAGAGCATCGACGTCGTCGACGGCGATCACCTCGTCATGAACGCCCTGCACGATCAGCATCGGCATGCGCGGTGCCCGGCGACCGGGCAGGATGTCGGCGAGTACCGCCCGCAACTCCGCGGTGTCCAGCAGGCCGGGCAGTCCGCCCGCGGCGTAGCGCCCGACATCGCGGCGGGCGAGCCGGGCCAGCAGCGGAAAGGTCGCCGACACTTCGGCTTCGGCCAGCATCGCCAGATACCGGGGCTGCAGGGTCGCCCGCAGCGCGGTATCCAGATCCGGATAGCCGCGGCGCAGGCCGGCGGTGAAGACCATGGCGAATCCGGCGAACACCGTGCCGTTCAGGCGCTCGAACGCCGCACCGGGGTCGCCCACCGGCGAGCCGGCCACCGCGCCGACGATATTCAGTTCGGGCGCATGGGTTTCCGCGAGTTCGGCCGCCCAGGCGGTGGCCAGGCCACCGCCGGAGTAACCCCACAGCGCGATCGGAGTGCGCGAATTCAAGCCCAGCGGAACGAAATTCAGCGCCGCGCGGACGCCGTCGAGCGCGCGGTGGCCCGGCTCCCGCGCGACACCGAATCTGCCCTCGCTACCCCCGTGGTCGGGCACCGACACCACCCAGCCCCGATCCAGCGCCGCCGCGATCAACGGCAGTTCGAGTTGCGGGATCGCGCCGATCGCCCGGGCGCCGCGCCGCAGCGCGTAGGACGGAAAACACTGCGGTGCAACGGCATCGATCGCGCAGTGAAACGAGACCAGCGGACGCCCGGGCGCACAGTCCCGTGGCAGCAGCACCGTGGTGACCGCCGCCTCGGCCGTACCGTTCAGATCACTGGTGCGATAGAGCAGCTGCCAGGCCGAAATCCGCAGCGGGACAATACCGAAGGCCGCCAGCTCCACAACCCGGCTGCGCAGGATGGCGCCCGCCGGCTGCGCTTCGAAACCCTCCGGTGCTCGATGGAAGGGATCGGCGTCCGGCCGCGGCGGCAGGGGCCGCCGGCCGCTCACAGTCCGCCCCCGCCGCCGACGAGCCACGGGTTGAAAGCGCAGCTCAGCGTCGGATACCGCTGCGGATCGAGCGCGTGCAGCGCGATCGAGAGCGCCCGCGGGGAATACATCATCGTCAGGTGATCGGACAGGTCCTGCTCGCAGCCGTCCTGCAGGGTGATGTCGTTCACCGTGGCATCCGGCCCGGCCCGCAGATACGCCAATTCCACCGGATTCATCACCTCGTCGTAGCGGGAGGCCACCACGGTGTACGCCACACCGGGCACCGTGTCGCCGGCGGCGTTGAGCTGGTTCAGGAACGGGGAGCCGACGGCCTGCTGAATATTCGCCGGACCGATCAGCGGACGGTAGAAACCGAGGATATCGATACCCAGATTCGTGATGATCCGTCCCAGCGTGGCCATGCCCAGCAATGTCGTTCCGTGGTGGGTGCCGCCGAAACTGACCAGCTGTCCGACCTTTTCGGCGCCGCCGTCGAATTTCAGATATCGATCGGCTACCGGCGCCCCCTGGGAATGCGCGACGATGTCGACGCGATCGGAATGTGTGGTAGCGCGCACCCGGTCGACGAAGGCCGCCAGTTGTCGCGCCGAATCCTCGATCGGCCCGACCGCATAACGTCCGGGAAGTACCGCGCCGAGACCACCGCCGTCGAGAAGACCGGACCGTCCGTAATTGAAAGCGAAAACACAAAAGCCCGCCCGAACGAGTTTCGGGGACATATAGGCGAAACTGTCGTAGGCGTTGAGCCATGTGCCGTGCACCAGCACGATCGGTTTCGGATGGTCGGCGCTCGGCACACAATCCCAGCGGTTCGCGCCCGGCGGGGCGGCATCCGGACGGGTGAGGCCGTAACCGAATGCGGCCAGGTAGGAGGTCATTTCGGGCCCTTCGCCCACCGCGTCGCTGGCGTGGCCGGCGGCCCGGCCGCCGGAACCGGAACTACTGCCGGTGTCCAGAACCGGCTGCGGCACAGCACCGTCCACGGAATGCAGCCCCGCGGCGATCAGTTCGGCCAGCTGTGTTTCCGGGGTGTCGGGCGGTGACGCGGTCGCTGTTCCGGAGCCGATGACGGCGGCGCAGATCAGGGCGGCGAGCGCCGGGATTCGATGACGAAGCTTCATTGCAACCTTCCCTACCGGCACGCCGACAAACGTTTTCGGCGGCCGCATTCAGCGTCATCGGCGGGGGCGGGAAAGTCACTGCACTCGGATACACAGATCCGGGGGCGGGATTTGTCGCCGGAAACGAATTCTTGTCGCGGCGCCGCGACCTCTTGCCGCCGTCCATGTGGCCCGCGACAATCGGCGCATGCCGGTTGCCGTCAATTCCGCACCCTCGAGTCTCGCCACGCGCATCCTCGACCGTCTGCCGCAGTTCGCGGAACGCGTCCTGGCCTCCGGTCTCGGTACCTCCGCATCGGCCGCCGAGCTGCCCGCGGACCATTTCGTCGAGGTGCTTCCGGCCATCTACGGATGTGCGCACGCCTTCCTGCACGCCATGGCGCAGCAGCGGGAATTCACCCGTGCCGAGATCGCGGCCTTCGTGCAGCCGGTGATCGAGCGGCATGCGGAGGACCGGCTGCCGCTGCCGCTGCTGATGGAGGCGGTCCACCACTCCGCCCAGCAGGTTCTGCGGGAGGCGGTGGCGGTGAGCGGGCCCGCGGAGGTCGACCAGCTGATCGAGTTCGGTTCGCGCACACTCGAATTGCTGATGCACATCAATCTCATCACGGTCGAGGGTTACGCGGCGGTCGAGCACTCGATCTACCATCCGGAACGGGAGGCCAGGCGCGCCCTGTGCGCGGCGCTGGTCGGCGGGCAGGCCGCCGAGGAGCAGGCCGCGCGCGCCGATACCGCCCTGGCCGAACGATATTCGGTTCTCGCCGTCCAGGTACGCACCGATCCGCAACCGGCCGCGGCCGCGAATCTGGTTGTGCGCCGTCGTATTCGAATCCTGCAGCGTGTTCTGGAGCGGGTGGCGGGCCCGACCGCGCTGCACACCTTCGACGGCGAGACCGCGGTCGTGCTGCTCCCCGGCGTCCTCGGATGGCCGGAGAGCGCCGGTGCGGAGTTGGCCGGCGAACTCGCCGAAAAGTTCGGCGCCGACGTGATCGTCGCCGAAACCCCGGGCACCAGGCGCGAATCCGTGCCGGAGGCCGCCCACCAGGCCGCGGAGGTGGCCCAGCTGGCACACATGTCCGGGCGGCCGACCGGGGTGTACCGGCTCGACGACCTGCTGCTGGAGTATCAGCTCACGCGGCCCGGTGTGGCCCGCGACCGGCTGGCCGAGCGGATCGAACCGCTGCACCAGGCACCGCATCTCATGGAGACGCTCGACGCGCATCTGCGCCACGGCTCCGATCGCAAGGCGGCCGCCGCCGAAATTCACGTCCACCCCAACACGTTCAGTTATCGGCTGCGCCGCATCGGCGAACTGACCGGCGCCGACCCGAGCGATCCGAACGGATCACGATTGCTGTCCGCGGCGCTGGTCGCCCATCGATTGCGTCCGGCGCCCGGCCGGCCGGTCACATCCTGAGCAGTGAGAAGGTAGTACGACGATGAACGCCCGTCCCCGCCACGACGTCCGGGTGCTCTCCCGCCAACTGGTCGGGCATTTCGCCGAACACGTGGCCCCCTGCTCCACGCTGCCCGGTGACGCCCTGCACGGCGACATCACCGCGGTGACCAGGGTCTGCCTGGAACTGACCGTCGACATCCTCGAGGGCCGCGAACCGGACGAGAAGGTCGGGCGCCTGCAGCGCGCCGCCGCGAACTGGGCACGCGAGGGCATCCCGATCGACACCGTGCACCACGCGGTGCACGAGGGCTTCCGGCTGGCCTTCGACCTGCTGCTCACCCAGACCGATCCGAAGCAGCGGCCCGACAATCCGGCGCAGCTGCTGCTGCGGATTCTCGACACCATCACTCCCGCGGTGGCGCTCGCCTATGTGCGCGAACATCAGGCCGCGGTCACCGAACACCACACCGCGGTGCACACGCTGGTCTCGGCGCTGCTGGCCGGGCACCCCACCTCGACCATGGCCCGGGCGAGCGGGATCGAGATCGAACCGGCGTATGTCGTGGTGGCGATGAGCATTCCGCCGCACCCCGACGAATCCCATCCGAACGTGGACGGGAAAGTGGTGGCGCGCCGCAAACTGCGCCGGTTGCAGACCGCCCTGGCCAATCGCAGTGGCGGACGGGTGCTGTCGTTGCTGAGTGTGGACGGCGGCACGATCCTCGTCCCGGAGGCGATGTTCGGCGAGGACGAACTCGACGAGCTGATCGCCGAACTGTCCGAGGCGGCCCAGGTCGGCCTCACCGCCACCGCGCTCGCCACGCCCACCGAGGAGATCTCCACGGCCGCCGACCGCGTGCACGAACTGCTCGACACGGTGCTGCGGCTGGCCAGCCCGCCCGGGCTGTACCGGTTCGCGGATCTGGCGATGGAATACCAATTGACCCGTCCCGGACCGGGTTTGGAACGCCTGGGCACGCTGCTGGATCCGCTCGACGATCATCCGGATCTGCTCGAGACGCTACGGCGGCATATGGCCACCGGACTCTCCCGCCGCCGCACGGCGCGGCAGTTGCAGGTGCACACCAACACCGTCGACTATCGGCTCAAACGGATCGGGCAGCTCACCGGCCTGGACCCCTCGCAACCGAGCGGCCTGTGGTATCTGCGAGCCGCGCTGGTGGCGCGCACCTACCGGGACGCCGAGGGACCGCCGATGGCCGAGGTCGCGGATCATTCGCCGGACGGTATGGGCAAAACGTTTGCTAGGAGGTAGCCTGTGTCGCGATGGCTACCACTGCGCAATTGCGGGCCGCGCTGGCGGTACTGCACGCCGATACCGACGAAGCCGCCGAGCAGGCCCGCATTTCGGAAATGTCCGGAAACGACTCGGCCGGGGTCGAACATGCCCTGCTCGCCGGTTTGCTGTACCGCATGATGGGCGATGATCTGCGGCACTCCCTGACCGGCGCCCCCGACCTCACCGCACTCGAGGAACGCGCCCGCGCCGCCGGGCCGGGCACCGTCACCGATGCCACCGACGCTCGGGAACACCGCGAAGAGCAGTGTGCGCAGGCGCATTTCGAGGCGTACTGGCTCGCCCACCGGATCGCCGGCCTGCATTTCACCACCGTGCCCTCGGCCCCGGCGCTGCAGGCGGCCGCACACACCGCCGAGGCCACCCGCACGCTGCTGCGCATCCATCGCGATCTGCTGCACGCGCCGGACGCCGGTCACCCGGCGTGGGAGGTGGTGATCGATCAGCTCGATCGAGCCCGCGAGCTGGCCCAGGCGGCGTATGCCGGTGCTCGGCCCTCCGACCCTCAGCCTTCCGACGCGTGGCCCTCGGACGCCGGCGCAGGAGTGCCGGAGACCGGCCGCGAACGCAGCACCGAATGCCGCACCCCGTAGGTGAAGTAGACGACCAAGCCGATCGCCATCCAGATCACGAATCGCAGCCAGGTCTCCACCGACAGATTCAGCATCAGCCACAGGCATGCCAGCACGGCGAGGATCGGAATCAGCGGCACCAGCGGCACCCGGAATCCGCGCGGCAGTTCGGGACGGGTGCGGCGCAGGATGATCACACCGACCGACACCAGCACGAATGCGAACAGCGTGCCGATGTTCACCATTTCCTCGAGCGTGCCGAACTGCACGAATCCGGCCAGTACGGCACAGACCGTGCCGACGCCGATGGTGAGCGTGGCCGGAGTGCCGAAGCGCCCGGTCCGGGCCAGGCGACGCGGGAGCAGGCCGTCGCGCGACATCGCGAACAACACGCGGGTCTGACCCAGATACAGCACCATCACCACGGTGGTCAGACCGGCCAGCGCGCCGACGGAGATGACGTTCTTGGCCCAGGTGACCCCGTGCAGTTTGAACGCGGTGGCGAGGGTGGCGTCGTTGCCGGCGAGGTCGGTGTAGGGCACCATGCCGGTCAGCACCAGAGTCACGGCCACATACAGGATGGTGCAGATCAACAGCGAGCCCAGAATTCCGCGCGGCACATTGCGCTGGGGATTCTTCGTCTCCTCCGCGGTGGTGGCCACGACATCGAATCCGATGAACGCGAAGAACACCAGGCTGGCCGCGGCCAGCAGTCCGTACCACCCGAAGGTGCTGTCACCGGCGCCGGTCAGCCATTGGAACAGCGTCTGGTGCAGGCCCTCCCCGGTACTGCTGGGCTGCGACGGTGGAATGTAGGGCTTCAGATTCGACGGCTTGAAGTAGGCCAGGCCCACCACGATCACCACGGCGATCACCGACAGTTTGATCGCGACCGCGATCGCCGACACCCGCGAGGACACCTTGGTGCCGATCACGAGCAGCACCATCAGGATGACGATCAACAGGGCCGCGCCCCAATCGAATTCGACCGACCCGAAATGTACGGTCGGCGAACGCGATCCCATCACCTCGCCCAGGTACTGCGACCAGCCCTTGGCGACAACCGATGCGGCCAAGGCGAATTCGAGGATCAGGTCCCAGCCGATGATCCACGCCACCAACTCGCCGAAGGTGGCGTAGGAGAAGGTGTAGGCACTGCCCGCGACCGGAACGGTGGAGGCGAATTCGGCGTAGCAGAGCGCCGTCAGACCACAGGCGATCGCGGCGAAGACGAACGCCAGCGATACCGAGGGCCCGGCCACAGTGCCGGCCGTGCGCGCGGTCAGCGTGAAGATGCCCGCGCCGACCACCACGGCGACGCCGAAGACGGTGAGATCCCAGGCGGTCAGATCCTTGCGGAGTTTGGAATCGGGTTCATCGGTATCTCGGATCGATTGTTCGACCGATTTGGTTCGTAGCAGTCCACCCCACCGGGGGTTCGGCACCGATTCGGCCGTGTCCTGCGTTGGCGTCGGCTCAGCCACACCCGTCTCCTCCGTTGTCACCGTCCCCCGTGACCCGCAGACAGCAACCTAACAGCACTCGGCAGCCAGTCGTCGCAACATGGTCGTGAAGGCCTTGCCCTCGGCCGATGCGGCCCAAACCGAGCGACCGAGAAAGTAGTTACGGTAAGCGATCCGGGCATCGCGCACCTGCCGACGAGGCGGAATCGTAAGAAAGTAATCGATTTCGGACAATTCGTAGACGATGTGCACCAGTGGGAACAGATCCGGCAGGACGTCCCGCTCTTCGCGGTGCAACGGCCGGATCTCGCCGTAACCCCGCAGGAACGCGGCGAGCTGCGCGGCCTGCACGCGGGCCGGCCCGCCCGCCGCGATCGAGAGCCAGTCGATCGCGAAGCGTTCGATCGCGGTGGCGATATCGAAGACGGCCACGGTCCGGTTCGCGAGACCGAAATCGAGGACGGTGGCGATTCCGCCGTCCGACCAGAGCAGATTCGTGCCGTGCCAATCGTTGTGGGTCCACAGCGCGGGCAGGGTCGCGACCGCGGCGGCGAGCTCGGATCCGGAGCGAGATGCGGCACCCGGCGAGCGCGGCCGAGCCGGCGGCAGTCCGGCCCGCGCCCGCGTCGAGTCCCGGTGGTGCGCGGCCAGGAAGCGGCCGACCACCGGACGGGCGGCGACGTAGCGGTCGACGGCGGCGTCCGGATCGGTGCACAGCCCGGCCAGCAGCGGATGCGGCGGGCGCTCCGGTGCGTCGAATCCCACCGCGGCGAGGTGCAGGCGCGCGAGCATCCCTCCGGCCGCGGTCGCATCGGCCACCGAGTGATAGGGACTCCACGAGAAGTCGTCGCGGTAGCGGTCCGCGCCCGCCCCGAGCTCCTGGATCTCGTAGGTGAACTCGCCGTGTTCCGCCGTGCGCACGTGCGGGATCGGGATGCCTTGTGCGCGAAGGTGATTCATGAAGGCATGCTCCGGCGCGAGGGTCGTGGGGTCACGCAGCGCCGACGGCATCCGCTTCACCACGACCCGCGTTCCGTCGCCGAGCCGCACCCGGGCCGTGGACGACAGCGGACGCCGGCTGCGCCATTCGATCACGGGTGTCGCGCCCGACTCCGCGAACAAAGCTCCCAGTTCGCCGGCAGTCAGCGGCGAGAAAGCCGGTGCGGCCGACCCGCTTTCCCCCATCGCGAAGACCCGCTCCGCCGCGGGCTCGTCTCCGGGCCGGGAGGTCACACGGCCGCCCGGCTCAGGACGCTCGCTCCGGCTCGGCCCGGTCGGGCACGCGCTCCAGACGCGCCAGCACACCGGTACACGCGGCCGCGGCCAGGAACGAATACAGCGACGCGGACGACCACCAGCCCGGGTGCACGCCGACGACGTCCTGGACCCACAGCCAGATCCGCGCCCACCAATCCACCGATCCCGGATTGAGCACCTGGTACACCACGAAGCCCAGCAACCACGGCAGCAGCAGGAGCGGACGGGCCGGAGCGGTTTCGGACAGGTCCCACCCGCGGCGGCCGCGACCGAGGAAGTAGTCGACCACCAGCACCGCGCACAGCGGTACGAACACCGATCCGATCAGCAGCAGGAAATTCGAGAATCCGGTGAAGTCGCGCACACCCATCGCCAGCACGGTCGCGAGCGCACCCACCGCCGCGGCCAGGATGCGCCGATCCACGCGCGGCAACAGATTCTGCAGCGACATCGCGGTGGAGTACACATTGGCGAACGACTGATCCGATTCGCGCAGCACCAGCACCGCGAAGAACAACCATCCGGCGGCGACGCCGAGGAAGGTGTCGAAGATCCGGTCCGGATCGCCGCCGGCCTGCAGTAGCGCGACGATGCCGAGCAGATAACACCAGGTCTGCGCGATCGAATAGCCGACCATCGTGGCCCCGGTGGCGGCGCGGGCGCCGCGGGCGTGCCGGGTGTAGTCGGCGGCCAGCGGGACGAACGACACCGCCACCGCCAGCGCGGTGTCCACGCCGGGGAAGAATCCGCTCCACGACGTGCCCGTCACCGGCGGCAGCGGTTGGCGCAGGAACTGAATCGTGAACCAGCCCATGGCCACGGCCACCGCGACCGTCACGTACTTGCGCAGAATACGCAGCACGTTCAACGGCCAGATCGCCATCGCCGTACACAACACGCCGGCCCCGACGATCACCGCGCCGTGCGGCAGATGCCCGTGGGTGAGGGCCGCGACGCCGCCCGCGATCACGGTCAGCTCGAACACGCCCCACCCGATGCACTGCACGATGTTGGCGACGGTCGGCACATAGGACAGCCGGGTGCCGAACAGTCCGCGGAAGTTCGCCATCGCGGGCGCACCGGTGCGCGCGCCGACCGCACCGGCGGCCGCCACCATCGCGGTGCCCAGCACGGTGCCCACCGCGGTGGCGAGCACGGCCGCCGCGACCGGCAACTGCGGATGGCCGGCCGGTTGCAGCACGTAGAAGGCCCCGGTGAAGCCGATCAGGCTCACCCCGAGATTGGCCCAGAACGCGGCCTGGTCCCCGAAGGACAGGGTGCGTGGCGGCGCGGTGGTCAGCAGCAGCGGGGCCTCGGCCGAGCGGTCTCCCGGCTGCTCGGGCAGAGTCGTCATAGCGCCATTCATGCTAACGGGCGTGTCCGGTGGAAATTCGCCCCCAGCTTCGCTCCGGCGCCCGGAGTCGGTAACCTCGTCCCGGATGGTTAGCGTCTCCACATCCGCCCGGCCGCTGCCGGAGCCTCGCGTGCCGGGAGCCCACCGCATCGGTCGGCTCGTCTGGCTGGTTCCGGTACTGCTGGTCGCCCTGAGCGTGTTCTGGCTGCTGCGGCCCAGCTGGCCGCTGCAGCCGATCAAGCGCGAATTCATCGACCTCCAGGTGTATCGCCTGGGCGTGCAGGCGATGTGGGACGGCGCCGATATGTACGGCAGCCTGCCGAAGACCACGCTC
>NZ_BAFW01000213.1 GCF_000308535.1 Nocardia cerradoensis NBRC 101014
GGGCGCCGGTCCGCCGCCGGCCGCGCAGATCACCCGATTCGTGATCACCCGGTCCATCGACGGCGAATACACATCCATCTCGACCGCCGCCGGCCCCAGCGGATGTTCGTCCACCACATGCGCCGCCGGGGCCGCCGCGGCCGAACCCGCCGCGAGAACACCCCCGGCGACGACCGCACACACCATTGCGAGAACTCGCGTGATTACCGTCACGACAAGGGACTACCCCATCATGATCATCGCAATGCGGCCGAACCCGTGACCGGCCGTGAACGGCCGGTCACGGGCGGGGAATCAGCCGAGACGCGCCTCGATCGCCTCGATGATGCGCGGCCGCAGTTCGCGGGCGCTGATCACCGCATCCACCGAGCCGACCTCGACGGCACGGTGGATGTTGTGCACCCGGTCGAACTCGGCGGCGACCTCACCCAGCTTCTCGGCGCGCACCTGCGAGCGGACCTCGTCGAGTTCGGCGGACAGCTCCGCACGCTCGGTACCGGACGCGTTCGCGACCCGCGACTCCAGTTCGCGCACCCGCGAATCCGAGGCGGTGCGGGTGTTGACGTCCCCGGCGAACACCACGGCCGCGGCCGGGGCACCACCGAGCACCGAGGCGAACGAACCCTCGAGCGCGAGCACGGTCATATTCGGGTTCAGCGCCTTCGAGAACACCACGAACGCACCGCCGTGGTAACGCGAGATCACGCAGAACACGATGGGCCCGCGGAAGTTCACGATCGCGCGGCCGATTTCCGCACCGTATTCGAGCTGCAACTTGCGCATCGACTCCGGCGAGCCGTCGAAGCCGGACAGATTCGCCAGCACCACCAGCGGACGGTTACCGCTGGCCGCGTTGATCGCGCGAGCCGCCTTCTTCGACGACCGCGGGAACAGCGTGCCCGCGGTGTAGGTGTCGGGTCCGTCGGTCGACGGGAAGCCGCGCCGCGGCACACCCCGCGATTCGATGCCCAGCAGGCAGACCGGAATACCACCCAGATGCGCGTCCTGAACGACGGCGGTCTCCGCGTCGGCCATACCCGCCCAGCGCTCCAGCACGGCGTGGTCCTGATCGGCCAGCGCCCGCATCACGGTGCGAATATCGAAGGGCTTCTTGCGATCCGGGTTCGCCGTCGCGGAGAAGATCTCGCCGACGGTCGTGAAATCGCTGTCGGGCACGGTGTGCGGGAAGGTGCACACATCGCGGTCGATCGGGTCGGTGGTCTGCGCGCGGCGCGGGCCCTGCTCCCCGGGGACGATGTAGGTGTGGTCGTAGTGCGACATCAGCACATCGCGAGCGCCGGCCAGATTCGGCGCCCAGTACTGCGCCTGACCGTTCGGGCCCATCACGCGGTCGTAGCCGCCGATGCCGAAGTTGTCCTCGGCCGACACACCACCGGAGAAGTCCAGCGCCTGCTTACCGGTCAGCACCATCGCCGAATCCGGGGTCATCACGAGAATGCCCTTGGTGTGCATGAGCATCGTCGCCTCGGCGTTCCAGTACGGCTGCGCGCCGACGTTGATGCCGGAGACCACGATGTTGATCTCGCCGCCGTCCTGGGTGAATTCGACGATGCGCTTGAGCGCCGCCGCCACCCAGTCCATGTTCTCCGTACCGGACTTCATCGAGATCCGGGCGCCGGAGGACAGCGCGTACCACTCCAGCGGCACCTGCATCTGCTCGGCCAGATCCAGCGCCGCGATCACCCGGCGGCATTCCGGCTCCGACAGTGCGCCCAGCGACTTGGTCGGATCGCCGAGCAGCACCACGCGGGTGATGCCCTCCGGATGCCGGTCGGTCGGCGTGGTCACCACACCGGCGACCATCGCCGCGGTGTTGCGACCCTTGGGCCGGTCGACCGGGACGAGGGCGTGTTCGGCGTCGAGGTCGTATTCGGCGAAAGTACCGAGCAGACCGGTCAATTCGTACGGATAGACGGTGCCGCGGCTGGCGGCCCGCAGCACCTTCTGGCGGTACTCGTCGAGCGGTTCGACCGGATCGTCGGTGCGCTCGCCGACGGTCACCTCGGTGCCGCCGGTGGCATCGAAACGGATGCGCACGACGATCTTGACCAGCTCACCGGTCTGCGCATCGGGCTGACGGGCGATGAGCAGGATCTCCTCCAGCCCGGCGCCCGCGGTGGCCGGTTCCACGCGACCGACGATGGTGTCCAGTTCGGCCCGGGACACATCCAGCGGCGGCCAGATGTAGAGCACGATCCGGTTGGTGTGGAAGCGCTTGGCGGAGGGCCGCCGCGACTGTGCCCGGCGGATGGAGTCCACGCAGGTCGCGACGGTGCTCTCGGCGGTCGGCAGTGACAGCAGCCGGCCCTCGTGATCGCGCAGCGCGGTCAGGTCGCGGACCTGGGCGAAGGCGATCAACCGCTCGTCGGCGGGGTTCTCCTTCGCGACCCCCCGGAACAGGTAGACCTCCTCGTCGGAGGACGGCAGCCGGGTGAGATCGAATTTGCGCAGGCGGCGCATCTGCATCCGCTCGGCGATGTAGGGGTGCAGGCCGCGGATCAACCGCTCCTCGGCCAGGCCGGTCGCCGACGGGCGGAAGGTGAAGTGGTGATGCATCACCGCGCCGTTGCTGCCCGCGACGGTGGCCGTGATCCGATTCACCTGGTTGGGCAGCGACCGAGCACCGAGCACTTCCTGCAGGGCGGCGGCCATCGCGTCGAAGTCCTCCGGCTGGTTCTCCCAGCCGAGGTAGATGTCGGCCTCGATGGAGGCGGCGCCACCGGCCAGTTCGGTGAGACCACTCAGCACCGTGTCGAGCGCGTCGAAACTGACGGCCGCGGAGACCAGATTCACACCGCGGCGTTCCGCGACCACGAAGGTGCAGCCGTCCACCTCCTGGGTGCGAACGTCGGTCAGGCCCTTGTTGCCGTAGTACCGCCGGGTCAGCACCTCGAGCATGACGGTGTTGTCGGGGTTGCCTCGCACCAGCCGCTGGGCCAGCAATCGCACCAGCGGTTCGGTGCTGCGCACCATCTCGGCGATGCGATCGGTGCGGTCGGCGGCATCCGGATGCGCGTCCAGATGGCTCAGATGCTTACGAACCGTGGTGTAGACGCGGGCGCGGTTGCGGCGCAGCAGCGGCTGGCCGTACCAGGCGTAGACCACACCACGGGTGATGTCGGCGATCACCGGGAAGCGCACCTGGGTGGCGGCCACCAGCCGCTCCAGCGCCAGGCCCACCGGTTCCCGCAGCACCCGATCCGGCACCGGCTCGCCCAGCCACTCGCGCAGCAGCGTGGTGACGACGGTGACCGTGTCGGACGGGCGCTGCTGGGCCAGGAAGATCCGGAAGACCGCGGCCTCGAGTTCCGGGGTGCGTTCCAGGTCGGTGACGCCGTAGTGCGCGAGCGCCTTCGACAGCTTGGCCCGGTAGGACTCCGGCAGTCCGGCCCGCTCGACGTCGAGGCTCTGCAGATAGGTGTGGAAGTACTCGCGGGCGCTGTGGACGTGGCCGTGGCCGGCGTCCTCACCCCAGAACTGGCTCAGCTCGGCGAGATCGGTGAAGACCTCGATCAGGTCCAGTTCCTCGGCGAGCGGACGGCGGTTGTCCGCGATCGCGGCGCGGCGCGCGGCCATGTAGCCCGCCAGCACACGTCCGCCGTCGTGCGGGTCGACGTCGAAACCGAGCAGCAGACCGCGCAGATCCTCCTGGCCGCGAACCGTGCGCTCGTGCGCCAGCACCTCGGTGGGTGCGGCGGGCAGGTCCAGTTCGACCGACTCGACCGCGGCGGCCTCGTCGGCCTGCTCGTCGTCGGCGATCGGTTCCAGCCGCAGCAGCGGCGCACCGGCCTCGACCTGCGAGCCGACCGAGACGCTGCATTCCTTGAGGCGCGCCTTGAACGGCGAGCGCAGCACGGTCTCCATCTTCATGGACTCGAGGACCAGTACGGGCGCACCCGCCTCGACCTCGTCGCCGACCTCGAGCGGCTTGGCGACGACCAGCGCGGGCGCCGGGGAGCGCACCACACCGCCCTCGTCACGGCTCACCCGATGCGTCACGCCGTCGACATCCACCACGTGGGTGGGGCCGTGCGTGCCGGTGACCAGCCGGTACCGGGTGCCGTTGACCACGATCTGACCGGTGTGCCGGTCGAAGCGCTCCAGATCGACGTCCGCGGTGGCGACCTCGCCGGCCGCCTCGATGCCGATCCGGAATCGGTGCGCGCCGACCCGCGCGACCCGCAGGCGGTAGCTCGCACCGCGCAGCTTCAGATCCAGCGGGCGGCCGCTCTCGTGCTGCACCTGCGGGCGCCCACCGGCGGCGGTGGACAGCAGCCGCTGCCGCTCGGCCCGCTCCTCTTCCTCGTAGGCGTCGATGGCCGCGGCGGCCAGGGCGACCGCGGTGTGCCGCTGGGCCACCAGCCGGCCCTCGCCGCGCACGCGATCGATCCAGCCGGTGTCGGCGCTGGCGTCGATGACCTCGGGCTGGTCGAGCAGGTCGAGGACGAAACTCTTGTTGGTCGCGCCGCCCTCGATGATCACGCGGGTCTCGCCGACCGCGCGGCGCAGCCGGCCCAGGGCTTCCTCGCGATCGCGGCCGTAGGCGATGATCTTGGCGATCATCGAGTCGAAGTCGGCGGGGATGGTGTCGCCCTCACTGACACCGGTGTCGACGCGGATTCCCGGTCCGGCCGGCAGATCGAGCAGGGCGATGCGGCCCGGCGCCGGAGCGAAGTCGCGGTCGGGGTCCTCGGCGTTGAGGCGGGCCTCGATGGCGTGCCCGCGTTCGGCCGGCGGCTCACCCTCGAGCCGTCCGCCCGAGGCCACGTGCAACTGGGCGCGGACCAGGTCGAATCCGGTGGTGTACTCGGTGATGGGGTGCTCGACCTGCAGGCGGGTGTTGACCTCCAGGAAGGCGAACAGTTCGTCGCCCGGGTGGTAGAGGAATTCGACGGTCGCCGCACCGCGGTAACCGACCGCCACCGCCAGCCGCTCGGCCGAGGCCTTCAGCTCGGCGACCTGCTCGGGACGCAGCACCGGCGAGGCGGACTCCTCGATGACCTTCTGATTGCGCCGCTGCACCGAGCAGTCGCGCACACCCAGCGCCCAGGCGGTGCCCTGCCCGTCGGCGATCACCTGAACCTCGACGTGGCGAGCGCCGGTGACCAGCCGCTCCAGGAAGACGACACCGCTACCGAAGGCGCGGGCCGCTTCCTGGCTGGTGCGCTCGTAGGCGTCGACGAGTTCGGCTTCGTTGGTGATGACGCGGATACCGCGACCACCACCACCGGCGGTCGCCTTCAGCATCAGCGGATAGCCGATGTCACCGGCGGCCGCGACGGCGGCGTCCAGCGTCTCGACCGCACCGCGGCTCCAGGGCGCCACCGGCACCCCGACCTCCTCGGCGATCAGCTTCGCGCCGATCTTGTCGCCGAGTTTGCGCATGGCGTCCGGGCTCGGACCGATGAACGTGATGCCGATGTGCTCGCACAGTTCCGCGAAGGCGGGATCCTCGGCGACGAAACCCCAGCCGACCCACGCGGCGTCGGCCTTCGTCGTCACCAGCGCCTTTTCCAGCGCCTTCAGATCGAGGTACGGGCGGGCAGAGGCCGGACCGAGGTCGTAGGCGATATCGGCCTCGCGCACGAACGTCGCGTTCCGGTCGACATCGGTGTACAGAGCGACGGTTTCGATCTGTCGCGCGGTCGCCGCGGCCAAATCTCGGACGGCGTGGATGAGGCGCATTGCGGCCTCACCCCGGTTCACGATGGCGATGCGGCTGAACACTCGCCGACTCCTTTCCACAGCGTAGGCCCGGTGCATGGGCAGAATTCGAGGTATCGCGGCTCCGCGTAGTGTGCACCTTTTATTCCACGAATGTGTACGCCGTGCAGGGTTACCCGCACGTATCGTGTGGGATCCCATAGGAGTCGTCCGGCCGATTCCCGCCGAAGCGCGGTAACGAGACATGCGCGACAGACCGCCGGATCGTATGACCCGGACAACATCGAAGCAGATCAGAGCATCAATCGAGGGCGCGGCCGGCAGCCGTCGCCGCTCCCGGATCGCGATCGGGCGGCGAATCGGCGACGGCGCGTCGAATCAGCGGATTCAGGACGCCTTACCGGAGGCCGGCGGCGGGGTGGACGGTCCCGAATCACCGCGGCCGGATCCGTTGGCCGCATCGTCGTGGGACTGCCGCGGCGCATCGCCGTCGGCCGCGTCGTCACCTTCTCCGGCGACACCGTGTTCGGTGCCCTCGTCGGCCTCCTGGTCCGGTTCCGGATGTTCGCGGGAGAAATCGGCGGGCAGCCTCTTGATGTGCTTGTTCATCGAGCGGATCAACAGCACCGTGCCGGCCAGCAGCACGAGGATGATCACCAAACCCAGCGGCGAGGCCTTGCCGAATTCCGGACCGGTCGGGTTCGTGGTGGTGTTCTGGGCCAGCAGCGCGGTCTGCGCGAACAACATCGACATCATCGAACCGTGCCCTCGACCGCCCGGTCGGCGACCAGATCGTCGGCGGCTATATCTTCGGCGTCCCGGATTCCGGCGAACAGGTCCGTCTCCGGGATCGCGGTGCGCACCCGGGTCCTGGCCAGTTCGAATTCCTCCGTCGGCCACAACCGCTGCTGCATCTCCAGCGGGATGGCGAAGAACATGCCGTTGGGGTCGATCTGCGTGGCGTGGGCGCGCAGGGCCTCGTCACGCTGCGGGAAGTATTTGCCGCAGTCGATCTGGGTGGTGACCCGCGACATCACATCGCCGTGTTCCTGCGCGGCCTTGCGGATACGTTCCATCCAGTCACGCATCGGGAACGGCTCACCGATCCGGTCGTACTCGTCGGCGAAGATCTCGAGGCGCTGCAGGCTGAAACCGTGGTTGTAGTAGAGCTTCAGCGGCGTCCACGGTTCGCCCGCGTCGGGGAAGCGCTCAGGGTCGCCGGCCGCCTCGAAGGCCGCCATCGACACCTTGTGGCACATGATGTGATCCGGATGCGGATAGCCACCGTTCTCGTCGTAGGTGGTCATCACATGCGGCCTGAATTCGCGCACCACCCGCACCAGGGCCTCGGTGGCCTCTTCGAGCGGCACCAGCGCGAAGCTGCCCTCGGGCACCGGCGGCAACGGATCCCCTTCGGGCAGACCGGAATCCACGAATCCGAGCCAGCGATGCTGTACACCCAATGCCTTCGCCGCGGCCGCCATCTCCTCGCGGCGGACGTCGTCGATGCGGTCGAGAATGCCCGGCACATCCATCGCCGGGTTGAGGATGGAACCGCGCTCACCCCCGGTCAGGCTCACGACGAGCACGTCGTCACCCTCCGCGGCGTATTTCGCGGTGGTGGCGGCACCCTTGCTCGACTCGTCGTCGGGGTGGGCGTGCACCGCCATGAGGCGCAGCGGCCGATCGAAGCTGCCGCTCACTTCTCGTTCACCTCGTTGCTCACCGTTTCACCTCATAGCCGTCCGCCGTGCCCGAGCGGCACGCGGGTGTCCGAACTGCATTCCCTATAGTTCCATCCGACGGTCTTTTGTTCCGACCTACCCCCTGATCGACCACGGGAGCAACCACATCATGAGCGAGGCGGCACCGCAGTCCGACCGGACCGATCCGGACGGGCGCACCGCCGACGCCGCCACCGGGGCGACGGCAGCGGGCAGCGATCGGGTGTCGAATCGTTACGGAACCGGTCCCGTGCGCAACCGCCGCTGGGTTCCGATCGCCCTGGGCATCGTGGTGGTGATACTCGGGCTGATCGTCGCCTATGTGGGTTATCGGCAGTACGGCCCCAAGGATATCGAGCCCGACCAACTCGGCTACGACGTCGTCGACGATTCCACGCTGACCGTGCACTTCAAGCTGACCCGCAAGAATCCGGAGCAGCCGGTGGTGTGCCTGGTGCGGGGCATGGACACCGAGGGCAGCGAGATCGGCCGCCGCGAGGTGCTGATCCCGGGCTCGGACAGCGGAACCGTCGAACTCACCACCACGGTGCGGACCACCGCCCGGCCCGCCAACGGCAATATCTACGGGTGCAGCGATCAGGTACCGGCCTATCTGAAGGCCGGCTGACACCCCTACATTCAAGCCTTCTACCTGCACATATCCAATTCGTGCTAGAATGGCGCGAACACGGTTCCGAACGCTCGGAGCCGTGTTTGCTGCATTGACGGCCAGCGCTGCCGGGTCCCGGGCACACAATGCCCGCGGCACCGTCGGGGTTCGAGGAACATCCCCCCGGATCGCTCTAGCCGTCGACTGTTGCTGTGCGCGGACACCTGCTCGCGCATCTGCGACGGGTATCACGGACCCCGGCACGCCGGGAACAACTACTAGGGAGTGATCGAGATGACTGAGACGCAAGTGACCTGGCTGACACCGGAGTCGCATGAGAGGCTCAAGAGCGAACTCGACGCGCTCATTGCCAACCGTCCGGTCATCGCGGCCGAGATCAACGAACGCCGCGAAGAAGGCGACCTCAAGGAGAACGGCGGCTACCATGCCGCGCGCGAGGAGCAGGGTCAGCAGGAGGCCCGCATCCGTCAGCTGCAGGAGCTGCTGAACAACGCCAAGGTCGGCGTCGCGCCGACCAAATCCGGTGTGGCGCTGCCCGGCTCGGTGGTCAAGGTCTACTACGACGGCGACGAGACCGATACCGAAACCTTCCTGATCGCGACCCGCGAAGAGGGCCTGGGCCAATCGGACCTGGAGACCTACTCGCCGAGCTCCCCGCTCGGCGGCGCCCTGATCGACGCGAAGGTCGGCGAGACGCGCGAATACCGCCTGCCCAACGGCAACATGATGAAGGTGACCCTGGTCAGCGCGGAGCCGTACCACAGCTGACGCGGGAAGGTGATCCGGCCGGGTGGGCAGCAGCCCGGCCGAACACCTGACATAGCTCCACCGACACGAACGGCCGCACCGAATTCGGTGCGGCCGTTCGTGTTTCAGTGTGCTCGGGCCGGTTCCGTCGGGTCAGCCCAGCGCTCGCTCCACGTCGGCGAGCAGATCGCCGATGTCCTCGATACCGACCGACAGCCGCACGAGATCCGCGGGCACCTCCAGTTCCGAGCCCTCGGTCGAGGCATGGGTCATCGCACCGGGATGTTCGATCAGCGATTCCACTCCACCGAGCGATTCGGCGAGCGTGAAGATCTTCGTCCGCGCGCAGAAGTCGTGCGCGGCCTGCTTACCACCGTGCAGCCGCACCGAGATCATGCCGCCGAAACGGCGCATCTGCTTCTGCGCCACCAGATTTCCCGGATGTTCGGGCAGGCCGGGATAGATCACGTGCGAGATCGCCGGGTGATCGGCGAGGTAGGCGGCGAGAGTTTCGGCGTTGTCGCAGTGCCGATCCATCCGCAGCGCAAGGGTTTTGATGCCGCGCAGAGTGAGGAAGGCATCGGTCGGACCGGGGACCGCGCCGGCGCCGTTCTGCAGGAAGGCGAAGGCGGCGTCGAGTTCGGCGTCGTCGGTGACCAGTGCGCCGCCGACCACATCGGAGTGCCCACCCAGATATTTGGTGGTCGAATGCAGCACGATATCGGCGCCGAGCAGCAGCGGCTGCTGCAGGTACGGCGAGGCGAAGGTGTTGTCCACCACCAGTTTCGCTCCGCCGCCGTGGGCGACATCGGCCAGTGCCGCGATATCGCCGACATTCAGCAGCGGGTTGGTCGGCGTTTCGATCCACACGAGTTTGGTGTTGGGGCGCAACGCGTCTCGCACCGCATCGGGATCGGATACCGGGGCCACCGAGTACTCGATCCCCCACTGCGTGAACACCTTGTCGATGAGCCGGAACGTCCCGCCGTAGGCGTCGTCCGGGATCACCAGGTGATCACCCGGGCGCAGCGTCGCCCGCAGCGCACAGTCGGTGGCCGCCATCCCCGAGGAGAATGCCCGCCCGTAACTCCCGGATTCCAGCGCGGCCAGATTCGCTTCCAGCGCGGCGCGGGTCGGGTTACCGGTGCGGGCGTACTCGTAGCCGCCACGCAGCCCGCCCACGCCGTCCTGGGCGAAGGTCGAACTCGCGTAGATCGGCACATTCACCGCACCGGTCTGCGGGTCGGGATCGAACCCGGCATGCACGGCTCGTGTGGAGAACCCCAGCTGATCGTCGGTCATGCGGACCAGCCTAGATCCGTGCCGTCGCGGCGCTCGCGCCGGGAACCCCCGGCCGTGGATCGATGTGAGCGGGGTCATGCCCGCCCGGAACGATCATCCCGGCTCAGTACGCGGAGTTGACGTTGTCCATCGAGCCGTAGCGGTGCGCTGCGTAGTTGCAGGCGGCCACGATGTTGGCGACCGGATCCCAGATGTCCCAGGAGGTGCCGTCGACGTGGTACGCCGCGAAGGTCGGGTCGATGACCTGCAGCAGACCCTTGGACGGGATGCCCATGGCGGCGTTCGAGTCGT
>NZ_BAFW01000212.1 GCF_000308535.1 Nocardia cerradoensis NBRC 101014
CGCGGCGGCGGTCGGCGGCGACGAGTTCGGCCTCCATCTCGGTCTGCTGCTGCGGGGTGCGGGTCGCGGCCGCGACGACCTTCGCGTAGGCCGCGAGAGCGGCGTGGTCGGGTGCGTGCGACACCGAGCGTTCCGGCCGCGGCTCGGTGGCGACCCGCAGGTCGGCGGCGCGGGCCGTGTGCTCGACGCGGCGGGCGAGGTCGGTGAATTGTTCGGCAGCGACGGAGGCGTCGGTGCGGGCGGTGAGCAGATCCGTGGCGTCGGCGATCAGCGCTTCCAGGCGGGCCCGGCGACGCTCCACCGTGCCGTCGGCACCGGCGGCGACCCGGACTCGCTCGGTGAGTTCGGCCAGCCGCCGATCGACCGACAGAATGCGTTCCTGTACGGCGCTGCCCCGGCTTTCGAGTTCCCGCAGGCGCGTGTGCAGCTCGGTTTCGGCGGTGCGCAGCCGCTCCACCTCGGCGGTGCGATCGGCGGCGGCGCTCGCCTGCTGCTGCGCGGACCGGAACCGCTCGGTCGCCGCGTTCACGGCGGCGGCCAATTCCGCGTGATCGCCGTCGCCGCCGCGCTCCACGAGCAGTTCGATCCGCCGTTCCAGTTCCGTGCGGCGGGTGAGGGCGCGGTCACGGAGCTGTTCGGCGTCGCGTTCCGCCTGAACCGCCGCGTCCTCATCGGATTTCGCGACGGTGACGGCGGTGGGCCGGGCTGGGGCCGGATGGTCGCCGGAACCGCATACACTGCACGGTTGCCCCTCGACGAGCGCACCCGCCAGCTCGGCCGCCATACCGGCGAGGCGACGTTCGCGAATGTCGAGGGTGCGCTCGCGCGCATCGGCGTGCGCGGCGCGGGCCCGCTCGAATGCCTCGGTGGCCGTGGACAATTCCTTCCGCGCGCCCACCAGCTCGACCGCCGCCTCCGCCGCGGCACGCGTGCGCTCGCAGTCACGTTCCAAGCCTGGCAGCGCGGCCCGCGCATCCGCCGCCTCCCGCAGTGCCACCTCGGCCGAGCGGATGGCCTGCGGCAGCTGCTCCCTGCGCTGCGCCAGCTGTTCCAGCTCGCGGGACGCGGCGGCGTATTCCTTTCGCAGACCGGCTAATTCGGTGGTCAGGCGCACGGCGTTCTCCGCGTCGGCGCGGACCTCTTCCAGGGAGCCGATATGTGCCGACCACCGTTGCACGGCGGCGTCGATACCGCGGGGAGCTGTGGGGTGCACACGGTCGTTCGCGGCGGGCAGGTTGTCGCCCACCGAGCGCGAAGCGTCGCCCACCGAACGCAGGTTGTTGTCCACCGAGCGCGGGTTCGAGCTACCGGTCGAAGCATCAGGTGATCCGGCCTCGGCTGCGACATCAGGGCCGGCCGCCGCGGTGCCTGAGTCGTCGGATTCGCCGGCCAGGGCATCATCGACCGCACCGGGAATCTTCTGCTCGCCCGACGGGCCGGGTTCGTGCTGCGCGCGGGCGCCGGGGCGGGACCTGGTACCGCGTGACGCCGCCGGTGCGGGGCGGACGAGGTCGATGGAGAACAGCTCCAATTCGACCGGTTCGTCCACCGCATCGCGCTCCTCGGACGAAGGGACAGAGAGAGCGAACAGCGTTGCGTCGTCGGTTGTTTCGGCGCCGCCGTGGACTGTCGCCTCCGTTTCCGGCGATATCCGACGTCTGTCCTCTGCCCTCGCGGGCTCGCCGGCACGCGCTACATCGGAGCAGCTTGATTCGGCATCCGTTGCGTCATCGGCGGACGCCGGGGCGGCGTTTCCAGCGACGTGTCCGTGGTCGGCGGTCGTGGCGGTCGGAACCGATTTCGCAGCGGATCGGTTGTCCTCGCCCGAGCTCACGGAGTGCAGACCGTGGCGGCTCTCGCCCACGGCACCCTCTTCGTCGACGCCGCCGATCTCCGGAATGGCCGACAGCTCCTCGGCCAACTCGGTATCCGCCAATTCGGCGGCAGCGAGATCACTTGCGGCCCAGGTGGTTCCGAGTAGCTCGGCGGATTCGGGTTCGAGCAGGCGGGCGGCCAGGCGTTCGGCCAGCTCACGGGCTTCGTCGGTGCGGCGGCGCAGGGTCATGGCGGCGGTGCGGGCGTCGGCGAGCGCGGCCGCCACCGGTTCGACGCGGCGGGCACGGTCCAGATCGGCCTGCAGCCGGTCGCGATGGGTCGCGCCCGCGGCGTAGTCGTCGAGGTGGCGGCGGGCGATCGCGGCGCGTTCGCGACGCTCCTGGATGCGGCGATGCTCCTCGGCCGCGGACTGCCGGCGCGCCGAATCCTGCTGGCAGCGAGACAGTTCCGCCGCAGAACGCTCGGCTTCGGCGCGGGCCTGCGTGAGGAGCTGCTGCGACCATTCCACGGCCTCGAGCGGACCGACGGCTTCGGTGGCGCCCAAACCCGCGGTTATCGCGACTTGGGCGATCAGGCGGTCGACGCTCTGGCGGTGAGTGTCCAGCTGCGCGCCGCTCTCCCGCCGCCGCTGGGCCAGCCACTGTTCGGCCGTGCCGAAGCGCTCCGTGTCGAACAGTCGCTCGAGCAGCTTCTCCCGATCCTCGTTGTCCGAGCGCAGGAATCGCGCGAAATCGCCCTGCGGGAGCAGCACCACCTGGAAGAACTGATCGGCACTCATCCCCAGCAGCCGGCTCACCTCGTCGCCGATATCGGGGATGCGCGACAGATGTTGTCCGCGCCCGTCCAGCCATTCCAGTGTCGCCGCGGCCTGTTCGGTCCGCATACCGCTGCCGCGCTTCTTCGGCCGTTCGAACTCCGGCGATCTGGTCAGGCGCAGCCGGCGCCCGCCCAGCGTCGCCTCCAGCACCACCCGCGGCGCGGTCTGCGCATCGGCGTGATCGGAATGCAGGCGCTTGCTCTCACCGCGTGCCCCCGGCACCCGGCCGTAGAGCGCGAACGCGATCGCGTCGAGCACTGTCGTCTTCCCCGCGCCGGTATGACCGTGCAGCAGGAACAGACCGTCGGCGCCGAGCTCGTCGAAATCGACCCGAGCCGTCTCGGCGAACGGCCCGAAAGCCGTGAGCTCCAGCCGATGCAGCCTCATGCGGCCCCCGCCCGGGCGTCGGTCATGCCGACAACTCCGCCGCGGGCGCCACCACTTCGGCGGCGGGTTCGCGCCGGGCCGCGGACAGCGCCTGCTCGATCAGCGCCATCTCCCCCGCCGTCGGTTCGCCGCGCACATCGCTGAGGAAGCTGTGCGCGATCTCGCTGTCGCGGCGGCCGTGTACCCGTTCGCGGTAGCGCAGCTGCGCATTGCCCTCCGGGCGAGACCATTCCACGTGCACCGCGTGCGGGAACCGCTGGCGCAGCCGGCGCAGCGCATCGACGGGGCGGGCGTGATCGGTGAGCACCGCGGAGACGTAATCGTCCTCGGCGTCGGCATAGTCGGCCGCGGACAGCAGATCGTCCAGCACGCCGGTCAGCTGACGCAGTCCACGCACCACCGGCAGATCGTGGCGCTGCACCGATACCAGCCCGGCGGCGTCCAGATCGACGATCCACACCGCCTTGCGATGCGACCGCTCCGCGAACGAATACGGCAGCGGCGAGCCGGAATACCGCACCGACTCCGACAACGTCTGTGGCGAATGCAGGTGGCCCAGCGCGACGTAATCGATGCCCTCGAAGGCGCTCAGCGGAACGGTCTCCACGCCGCCCACCGCGATCGAACGTTCCGAACCGGTCGCCTCGGCACCGACCACGAAGGCGTGTGCCAGCACTACGGTGCGCGGATCACCGCGGCGTTGCCGGTCCGCACGGATCCGCGCCAGCGCGGCATCCAGGATCTCGGCATGCGAACGCGCCTGCGGCACATCCAGTTCCGCGCGGGTGATCTCGGGTTCCAGATAGGGGATGCCGTAGCAGGCGACGGGTCCGTGCTCGTCGGTGAGCACGACCGGCCGGTCCACTTCCGCCACCGACGTCCGCAGATGCAGTCCGCCCGCCGCGGCGAAGCTGCCGAGGGCGCCCAGCCGGGTGGGGGAATCGTGATTACCCGAGGTCGCGACGATCGTCGCCCCGGCGGCGCGGATCGCCTCGAAACCCTTGTTACACACCGCTATCGCATCCGCGCTCGGAATCGACCGATCGTAGACGTCACCCGGCACCACGACCACGTCGACCCGCTCCGCAGCCACCAGCTCCGCCACCGCCTCCAGCGCACGCGCCTGATCGGCCAGCAGGTCGACACCGTGAAAGGTGCGCCCGATGTGCCAGTCCGAGGTATGCAGCATCCGCATGTGGGAAGAGGCTAAGCCATCTCACCGACAAGGTTGAATCGCTTCGGCGTGTCGACGGATGATGCTGGAGAATTGCCGGGATCCGCGAACTTGTCGGTGGGATGGGGCACTATCGGGACCATGACCGCATCGATGCTGTTCGCGTTGTTGTTGGTGTTCTGCGCGGGGGCCGGCCTCGGGTGGCTGGGCCATGCCGCCCGGGCGGGACAGCGGGCGGCCACGGCCGAAGCTCGGCTCGCGGCGCTGCGGGACAACGAACAGCTGCTGCGGCAATCGCTCGGCGCCGCGAGTGCGGATGCGGCACGGCACAATTCACAGGCCATCGGCACCCTGGTCGAACCGCTGCGCGAGGCCCTGGGCAGTTTGAACCAGCACATCCAGCAGGTCGAGCACCACCGCATCAACGCCTACTCCGGGCTGCGCGAACAGGTGGCGGGGATGCAGCGGATCTCCCAGCAGTTGTCCACCCAGACCGGCGAGCTGGTGTCGGCGTTGCGCGCGCCGCAGGTGCGCGGGCGCTGGGGTGAGATCCAACTCGAGCGGGTCGTCGAACTGGCGGGGATGGCCAAACACTGCGACTTCGACACGCAGGTCACCGCGAGCGGCCGCGACGGCCTGATCCGGCCCGATCTGGTGGTGCGGCTGGCCGGTGACCGCCAACTGGTGGTCGACGCCAAGGTGCCGCTGACGGCCTACCTGGATGCCACCGGGGAGACGGATCCGCGCCGGCGCGCCGACCATCTGGCCCGGCACGCCAAACACCTGCGCGCGCATGTCGACCAACTGGCCGGCAAGGCGTACTGGGAGGCCTTCGACCCCAGTCCGGAATTCGTGATCCTGTTCATCCCGGGCGATCCGTTCCTCGACGCCGCCCTGACCGCCGATTCCGGACTTCTCGAATACGCGTTCGGCCGCAACGTGATTCTCGCTACACCGACCACCTTGATCGCATTACTGCGCACCGTCGCGTTCGGGTGGCGGCAGGAGGCACTTTCGCGAGATATGGCAACTGTTCAGCAACTGGGTCGGGAGCTCTACACCCGGTTGTCCACCACGGGCAGCCATCTCGACAAGCTCGGCACCCAACTCGGTAAGGCCGTCGACGCTTTCAACCACACCGTGGCCTCGATCGAGTCGCGCGTGATGGTCACCGCGCGCCGGCTGCACGATCTCGACATCGGCGATCGCGCCGTACCGGCAATTGCTCCCGTCCAGTCGTGGCCGCGCGCGGTAGGCTTCTCGGACACCAACGAGTAACTCCGGCAGCAGCCCGGCCTCGACACACGTTCCGGCCGCGGCAGATAGTGTGCTTTACGTGGCAGCTACCCAACGCGAGCGATCCGATGTACCCGCCTCGCACCTCTCGATCGTCCCGTCGGTGCCCGGTATCCCCGCCGGCGCCGCGGTGTTGATCGCGGTGGCGTGCACTTTCATCGGATTTTTCATCGACTCCGGAAACAGCGGCAAGGAGCTGACCCATGTGTTCGCCGCGTTCTACATCATCGGATGTGTGATCGCGGCATGCGTGGTGCGCTATCGCGGCCTGTTCACCACCATGGTGACCCCGCCGCTACTGCTGTTCATCGCCGTCCCGCTGGCCTATCAGCAGCTGATCGGGCACAGCTCGACCTCGGTGAAGGACATTCTGCTGAACCTGGCGATTCCGCTGGTGAACAGATTCCCGACCATGGCGCTGGCGACGGTCCTGGTGCTGGGCGTCGGCGCCGTGCGGGTGTGGCTGTACCGCAACGCCGACAGCACCGCGCGTCCCACCCGGGAACGCGGCGGCGACAGCTGGAATCCGCGTTCGGCCGCCGGCCGTGCGCGTCGCGCCCGTAGCGAAGCCGCGGGCGGCGAGACCCTGCGGCGTAGCTCCCGCGGTCAGAAGCGCGGTGCTGAAGCCACCAAATCCGCCAAGGCGCCCAAGCGTGGCGATTCGGCCGCTCGCGGGTCCGGGGCGGCCAAGCGGGCCGCGGAACCGGAACCCGCACGGGCGGCGCGCCGCACGGGCGGCAAGGTGGCCGAACGCCCGCCGCGTGTCGCCGCGGCCGCGTCCTACCCCCGCACCGGTGAGCGCACGCGGACCGCGGAACGCACCCGAGTCGCCGAACCGCAGCCCCGCCGCGGCCGGCCTCAGCCGCCGAGCGATGTGCCCCCGCATCCGCGGCCGAACGTGCGCTACCGCGACCGCTGAGCCGAACGTCGCGGGCGCCGAACCGGTTACGGCTGCGCCCGCAGCGGTCATCCCCGAAATCCCCACGCCCACTCATCGTCTCGCATCGGCGGGCCGTTACCGTTGCGCGCCAAGCATTTCCGCGATCGCGCGGAAACGCGGAGATTCAGCGACGCGGGCTCAGCGGCGGCCGGTGGTGCGCAGTTCGCGCGGGAGGGCGAAGACCAGGGTCTCGTTCGCGGTGGTGACGGGCTGGACCTCGCCGTAGCCGTGTTCGGCGAGGAGGTCGAGCACGCCGCGCACCAGGATCTCGGGGACCGAGGCGCCGGAGGTGACACCGACGGTGGTGACGCCCTCGAACCAGGCCGGGTCGACCTCGCGGGCGAAATCGACCAGGTAGGAGGCGCGGGCGCCCGCGTTCAGGGCGACCTCCACCAGCCGTTTGGAGTTGGAGGAGTTGCGGGAGCCGACGACGATCACCAGATCGCATTCGGGCGCCATCGCCTTCACCGCGACCTGACGGTTCTGGGTGGCGTAGCAGATGTCGTCGCTGGGCGGGTCCTGCAGGTTCGGGAAGCGCGTGCGCAGCCGCTGCACCGTCTCCATCGTCTCGTCCACCGAGAGCGTGGTCTGCGACAGCCAGATCACCTTGTTCTCGTCGCGCACCTCGACGCCGTCGACCGCCTCGGGGCCGTCGACCAGCTGAACGTGGTCGGGCGCCTCACCGGCGGTGCCCTCGACCTCCTCGTGGCCCTCGTGGCCGATGAGCAGGATGTCGAAGTCGTCGCGGGCGAAGCGCTTGGCCTCCTGGTGCACCTTCGTCACCAGCGGGCAGGTCGCGTCGATGGTGTGCAGATTGCGGGCGGCCGCGGATTCGTGCACCGCCGGCGACACGCCGTGCGCGGAGAAGACCACCACCGCGCCCTCGGGCACCTCGTCGGTTTCGTCGACGAAGACCACGCCGCGCTCGCGCAGGGTCTCGACCACGTGGCGGTTGTGCACGATCTCCTTGCGCACGTAGATCGGCGCACCGTGCTTCTCGAGGGTGCGCTCCACGGTTTCCACCGCCCGGTCCACACCCGCGCAGTAGCCGCGTGGTTCGGCGAGCAGCACCCGCTTGCCCGCGCCGGCACCGGCCGCATCGGCCGACCGGGCGATTCCGACATTCAGGGGGATAGCCGAGGACATGTTCACAGCTTACGTGCGCCGGCCGACGGGGAAAGTCCCGCCCGCGAACCGCGGGTACGCCGGTGTGGCGGGACGCGCGACAATGGAACACGTGAACTCTGTTCTTTGCATCACCGGCCGTTTCGGGCAGGCTAGGGACATGTTCCGACCTCCCTACCTGGCCCGGGTCGCCGCTGGGGCCGCCGTCTACGCCCTCGAGGAAACTCGCCGGTTACCCACTGTGGCAATCCATCTGCCGATCACCGCGATCAGCCAGTTGCTGCAGACCTCGATGCATCTGCAGCAGTTCGTGACCAGCCTCGCCCTCAAGGGTGACGAGGTCTTCGACCGGCTGGCCAATCGCCCGGTGGAGCAGCCGGAATGGGCCACCTTCGACGAGGATCTCGACGACGAGCAACCGTTCGGCAGCGGCGATTTCGGCGCGCGGGGTGACCGTGATTTCGCCGCGCGGCTGAGCCGCTTCGATCTGTTCGCCGAATCCGACCCGGCCGCGGGCGTCCCGGAACCCGCGGCATCGGTCACTCCCTCGGCGACGAACGGCTATGCCGCATCTCACACTGCGGAATCGGACACTGTGGAATCGGCCACCGCCGAAACGGACACTGCGGAGACCACCACCACCGCCGACGCCGTCGAAACGGGGACGAACTCCATCGAAACGGCCGGCGAGGACACGGACAACCCCGGCACGGACAACCCCGGCACGAGCAATCCCGGCACCGCGGCGGCGGAACCGCGCGGAGTGATCGAACCCGAGGTCGCCGGCCGGTACGACTACGCGAATATGACGCTGGCTCAGCTGCGGGCCCGGCTGCGCATGCTCAGCGTCGAGGAGCTGGCCGAACTGCTGGCCTACGAGCAGCAGACCCTCGACCGGGCGCCGTTCGTGACCATGCTGACGAACCGGATCGCCACCGTGCAGGCCAAGTGACCGACTCACACGCCGACGCGCCGGCCGCCGGGGCCCGAGCCTCCGGGGAACCGGCGCGTTCTGCTGCCCGCCCCGCCAACTCGGCCGAACAGCCGTGGCCGGTGCGCACCATCGCGATGAAGGTCGCGCAGTGGATCGATCGGCTCGGCAGCGTCTGGGTGGAGGGCCAGATCACCCAGATCAATCTGCGCCCCGGCACGCGCACCGCGTTCCTGGTGCTGCGCGATACCGCCGCCGACATGTCGCTGTCGATCACCTGCGATCCGCAACTGCTGCGCGCCTCGGCCGTCCCGTTGCAGGAGGGCAGCCGGGTGGTGGTCTACGGCAAACTGTCGTACTTCACCGGCCGAGGCACGATCTCGTTGCGCGTCACCGAGATTCGCCCCGTCGGCATCGGCGAGCTGCTGGCCCGCATCGAACGTCTGAAGGCGCTGCTGGCCGCGGAGGGGTTGTTCGATCCGCGGCTGAAGCGGCCGATGCCGTTCCTGCCCAAGGTGATCGGCTTGATCACCGGTCGCGCCAGCGCCGCCGAACACGATGTGGTGACCGTCGCCCAGCAGCGGTGGCCGGCCGTCCGTTTCGAGATCCGCAATACGGCCGTACAGGGGCCGACCGCGGTACCGCAGATCCTCGACGCGCTGGCCGAGTTGAACGATCACCCGGAGGTCGAGGTGATCGTGCTGGCGCGCGGCGGTGGCAGTGTCGAGGATCTGCTGCCGTTCTCCGACGAAACCCTGTGCCGCGCCATCGTTTCCGCGACCACCCCGATAGTCAGCGCGATCGGGCACGAGCCGGACAATCCGCTCTCCGACTACGTCGCGGACCTGCGCGCGGCCACCCCGACCGACGCCGCCAAACGCCTGGTTCCCGACGCCGCCGCCGAACTCGCCGGCGTCCGGGAACTACGCGCCCGATCGGCCGCGGCGTTGCGCGGCTGGGTCGATCGCGAGGCGCGCGCCCTGCAGCAGCTGCGCTCACGCCCGGTACTGGCCGATCCGCTGCGGATTCTGGACCAGCGCCACGACGAGATCGAGCGGCTGCGCACCGCGGCCCACCGCGCCGTCGAACACTGCCTCACCAGCCAGGCCACCACCGCGCGCCATCTGCGCGACAAGCTCACCGCGGTGGGCCCGGCCGCCACTCTGGCGCGCGGATACGCTGTCGTGCAACGGGTTACCGGTACGGAGCGCCACGTCGTCCGCACCGTCGCCGACTCCCCGCCGGGCACGCAATTGCGTATCCGGGTCGCCGACGGCGCGATCAGCGCCGCGGCCCTGGGCAGTCAGGCCCTCGCGAATCCCATACCGGCCCAGCGGGTTACGGACCGGCCGGCACCGGCATCCGAACAGGAGGAATCGTCATGACCGACAGCGACGTCACCGAGATCGCGACCTTCGGCTACGAACGCGCCCGCGACGAACTGGTCAACGTCGTGAAGATGCTCGAACAGGGCGGAATGGACCTCGACGATTCGCTCGCCCTGTGGGAGCGCGGCGAGGCGCTGGCCAACCGGTGCGAGGAACATCTCGCCGGAGCCCGCCGCCGGGTCGAGGACGCCCTGTCGCGGCGCGGCGGAGACCAGGACTGAGCATGGATATCCGGCGCGTCGTCCCGGATCTGCGCGTCGCCGATATGGAACGGGCCCGCGCCTTCTACCGGGCGCTGGGCCTCGACGAGGTGATGGATCTCGGCTGGGCGGTCGGGCTGGCCTCACCGAGCAATCCGACCGCGCAGATCCTGCTGATCGGCGCCGACGCCGAGGATCCGCAGCCGGATGTCAGCGTCGAGGTCGCCGATGTGGACGCCGCGCACGAGGCGATGGTCGCGGCCGGTGCCGAGGTGGTCTACGCGCTGCGGGACGAGCCGTGGGGTGTGCGGCGGTTCTTCGTCCGCGATCCGGACGGCACGGTGGTCAACGTCGTGAGCCACCGCTGAGCCCGCGTTCAGGGTTCTAGCAGGGGCTCAGGGCTGCAGCGGCGCCGCGGCGTCCACGGCCTGCGCGAGCGTCAGATAGGCCGCCTCGTTCGCCGCGCCCTTGAGCAGTACCCGGCTCTGCCCGAAGTCCGAGATCCAGGCCGACTCACTGCCCTGCACGTGGTACACCGTCCACTTCTGGTTGCCCACCATCCGGGACCCCGACGGGCTGCGCGTGTCGACGACGTGGGCGGCGAGCGCGCTCTCGCTCGCATTGCTCTGGCTCAGCTGCAGGTAGGTGCCGTTGGAGGTGATGAAACCGACCGTACTGACGGTGCCACCACCGGATCCGGTGACGGTGTCACGGCTACCGGAATTGGCCTTCCAGTCCGCCGGCACCGCGGGGTCGCGAATCGGGAACGGCAGCGCCTTGGCGTCGTCGTGCAGGGCCGACTGGACGTCGAAGTTCGGCACCTGACCGGGCGTGGGCCCGTGCGCGGAGAAGCTGCACTGGCTGGCCACCGCGGCCAGCACCACGCAGATCAGGACCAGCGGGATCAGCGACCAGATGAGATCCCGGTAGTCGTTGAGGATGCGTGGTTTCTGCGACACGACCCAAGTATCCACGCGCCACCGAATCCGCCGAGCCTCGCCCTCGGGCCGGGAGGCCGACATCACAGCCGTCCCCACCGGCGCGGACGCTCCTCCCGCGAAGTGGAACAGCAGTACCTGAATGGCGGATCCGACCGTTCTGCGACAATTCACGCAGCAATACACAACTCGAGGAGGCACCGTCATGACGGCACCCACACCCGCAACCAGTCGCCGCCGCGAGGCCCCGGACCGCAACCTCGCACTGGAGTTGGTCCGGGTGACCGAGGCCGGTGCGATGGCCGCGGGCCGCTGGGTCGGCCGCGGTGACAAGGAGGGCGGCGACGGTGCGGCCGTCGACGCGATGCGGCAGCTGGTGGCCACCGTCTCCATGCGCGGCACCGTCGTGATCGGCGAGGGCGAGAAGGACGAAGCCCCGATGCTCTACAACGGCGAGGCCGTGGGCGACGGGACCGGTCCCGAGGTCGACTTCGCCGTCGACCCGATCGACGGCACCACGCTGATGTCGAAGGGCTCGCCGGGCGCCATCTCGGTGCTGGCGGTCGCCGAACGCGGCGCCATGTTCGATCCGTCGGCGGTGTTCTACATGGAGAAGATCGCGGTCGGCCCGGAGGCGGCCGACGTCATCGATCTGTCCGCCCCCATCGCCGAGAATCTGCGCCGGGTCGCGAAGGCCAAGAACTCGGCGGTCTCCGACCTGACCGTCTGCGTGCTGGACCGGCCTCGCCACGCCCGCCACATCCAGGAGGTTCGCGACGCGGGTGCGCGCATCCGCCTGATCTCCGACGGCGACGTCGCCGGCGCGATCGCCTGCGCCCGTCCCGAATCGGGCACCGACATGCTGGTCGGCATCGGCGGCACCCCCGAGGGCATCATCGCCGCGGCCGCACTGCGCTGCATGGGCGGCGCGCTGCAGGGCAAGCTGGCCCCCACCGATGACGCCGAGAAGCAGAAGGCGCTCGATGCCGGTCACGACCTCGACCGCATCCTGAACACCGAGGACCTGGTCTCGGGCGAGAACGTCTTCTTCTCCGCCACCGGCGTCACCGACGGCGACCTGCTGCGCGGCGTGCGCTACTACAGCGGCGGCGCCTCGACGCAGTCGATCGTGATGCGCTCCAAGTCCGGCACCGTGCGCATCATCGACGCCTACCACCGCCTCACCAAGCTGCACGAATACGCCTCGGTCGACTTCGTCGGCGACGAGGACGCGATTCCGCCGCTGCCGTAATTTCTGCCTTCGCTTCGCTGCGGCGGGGTTTCGGCCTTGATGAGGCGCTCCCGGGGAGGGAACGCGGTGGCGGGTGTGGCTCACTACTCCGATTCGATCAGCAGATACTCGAGGCGGGCGGTCTCGTCGGAGCTGTCACCGATGTCGACGACAGCGACGAACTCCTGGTCACCCGCACGGCGCTGCAGTGGAGCCCACGAGGTGGCGAGATACCACCCGGCACCGGTGGTTCCGCGCGGTCCGAGGCCCGCGCAGAAGATCCGGTACCGGCCCGGGTACAGATCCGGATCCGGTCGCACTCGCGCGATGACGCCGATGCTGTGGCCGTCGCGCGAGCCGTACCGGCTGCCGTCGGCCAACGCCACCTGTTCGATGCGACGACCGCGGCCGTCGAGATCGAACAGCGGCCGCTCGACGTTGTCGAGATATCTCCGTGTGCACGTGTTGCCGGTGAGTCCGAAGCTGATGTAGGGGCGCTCACTGTGCGCAGCCACCTCACGATCACTGCGGACATCGGTCGAGAGACCGGTATGGCGCTGAAGCATCGACAACACGTACAGCAGCGCGCGAAACTCCTTCTCCGGCAAGGCCGTCAGCGCGTCCGAACGGTGTCCGGCCGCGATTGCGCGAATCTTGCGCGGAAACGAGTACCGATCGGATGCCGCGAGCGCCCGGCGTGCGCGCGCCGACCGCAGCGGTAGCTCGAATGCCGGATACACGAGAGTGACACCGCCGGCGAGTGTCTCGGCTCCGAGGAAGGCCGCGAGCTCGATGTCATCCGCGGCACGACCCGGCTCGTCCGCTCCGACGGTGACCGGCGTGGGCTCGGCGGCCGTCCGGAACAAACTCTCGATCGACCAGCCGGGGAACATCTCGGTCAGCACCCGGCAGTGGTAGTCGCGCGGAAGCCCGACCATCTTGCCCGAAAGCCATTGATAGTACTGTGTTTTCGCGGGTCCATAGCCGGGCGGGACGGGCGGGTCGAGTCGTGCGGCGCAGGCGTCGTACGCGGCCAGGAAATCCGAGTGGCTCTTGAGATGCCGCTCCGCCAGCAGCGTTTTCAGCACGGTAGCCAAGGAAACCCCCTTACCCCAGCGACCACCGCCCCGGCGGCGGCGACTCGAACAACCGGCCCTCCCCGGTACAGCTATGGCAAAGGCGCGGGCTGTGCCGTCCCACCCGATCGGTGGCCCGCATGTCCATTAAGCGCCCTGCCGCCGTGACAGGGCAACGCATCGCCGATCCGGTTTTGTCCGTTTTCCTCGTTGCCCGAACGGTTACGGGCGGCCGGGCGCGCGGCGCGGCGGAATCGATAACGGACAAAAACGAACTCGGGAGCGCGACCGGCGCCGTGTTTCCGGGACGTTAATGGAAGTTGCGGGACGCCAGCGCAATTCGAGCGGACCGCAGGGTGGACCAAGATCTCAGCCAGCAGCAAGGAGGCAGCGCCATGCCGACCATCACCTCGATCTCCCCGTCGTCCGGCCCCACCACCGGGGGTACCAGCGTCACGATCACCGGCACCGGGTTCACCGGTCCGACCACCGTCCGATTCGGAACGACCGCAACGACTTTCACGCTGAATTCACCGACGCAGATCACGGCGATCGCCCCCGCCGGCTCGGTCGGCGCCGTGCAGGTCACCGTCACCACCTCGGCCGGCACCAGCAACGGCGCGACGTACACCTACCTCGCGGTGCCGGCGTTGAGCGGCATCAACCCCAGCCAGGGAGCGACCACGGGCGGGACGACGGTCACGCTCACCGGGTCGGGCCTGACCGGAGTCACGGCGGTGAATTTCGGTTCCACTCCGGCGACCTCGTTCACCGTCGATTCCGACACCCAGATCACCGCCGTCGCCCCCGCCGGCACCGGGATCGTGTCGGTGACCGTCACCGGGCCCGGCGGCACCAGCAACTCGGCGACCTATGTCTACGTCGTCGTACCGAGCATCACCTCCATCTCCCCGACCTCCGGGCCGACGACGGGCGGCAACAACGTGACGATCACCGGCACCGATTTCACCGGCCCGCTGACCGTCCGGTTCGGCACGACGGCCACGACGTTCACCGTGAACTCCAGCACCCAGATCACCGCCGTCGCCCCGGCTCATGCGGCGGGCACGGTGCAGATAACGGTCACCGGCTCGGGCGGGACCAGCAACGGTGTCGCCTACACCTTCGTCTGACGGCAGGGCTGCCTCAGTCCGGCGACAGTGCGTGCTGCCGCGCCCGCGGTCCGGCCGAACCGCCGGTATTCCGCCGATTCCTGTGCGAAAAGCCTCAGGCGTGGCAGCCCACTCCCTCGTTCAACCGGCTTAGTGTCGAGTTATGACCGACGACCAGACGCAGTACCGCATCGAACACGACACCATGGGCGAGGTCCGCGTTCCGGTGAACGCGCTGTGGCGAGCACAGACGCAGCGGGCGGTGGAGAATTTCCCGATCAGCGGACGCGGCCTCGAACGCGCTCAGATCCGCGCCCTCGGCCTGCTCAAGGCCGCGTGTGCGGCGGTGAACCGGGATCTGGGACTGCTCGACGGTGTGAAGGCCGAGGCGATCATCGCCGCCGCGAACGAGATCGCCGAGGGCCGCCACGACGACCAGTTCCCGATCGACGTCTTCCAGACCGGCTCCGGCACCAGCTCGAATATGAACGCCAACGAGGTGATCGCGAGCCTGGCCGCCGCCCGCGGCGTCACCGTGCACCCGAACGACGACGTGAACATGTCCCAGTCGTCCAACGACACCTTCCCCACCGCGACGCATCTGGCCGCCACCGAGGCCGTGGTGAAGGAGCTGCTTCCGGCGCTGGATCATCTGCGGCTGCGGCTGCTGGACAAGGCCACCGAGTGGCGGACGGTGGTGAAGTCCGGCCGCACCCACCTGATGGACGCCGTCCCGGTGACCCTCGGCCAGGAGTTCAGTGGCTACACCCGGCAGGTCGAGGCGGGTACGGAACGCCTGGTCGCCGCGCTGCCGAGACTGGGTGAGCTGCCCATCGGCGGCACCGCGGTCGGTACCGGACTCAACGCGCCCGCCGGCTTCGGCGCGAAAGTCGTTGCGGAGCTGCGCAAGACGACCGGACTGGACGAACTGGCCGAGGCTCGCAACCATTTCGAGGCCCAGGCCGCCCGCGACGGTCTGGTCGAGATCTCCGGTTCGCTGCGGACCATCGCCATCAGTCTCACCAAGATCGCCAACGATATTCGCTGGATGGGTTCCGGACCGCTCACCGGGCTCGCGGAGATCCAGCTGCCGGATCTGCAGCCGGGCTCCTCGATCATGCCCGGCAAGGTGAATCCCGTTCTGCCGGAAGCCGTGACGCAGGTCGCCGCCCAGGTGATCGGCAACGATGCCGCGGTGGCGTGGGGTGGCGGCAACGGCGCCTTCGAACTGAACGTCTACATCCCGATGATGGCCCGCAACGTTCTCGAGTCGATTCGACTGCTGTCCAACGTGTCTCGCCTCTTCGCCGACAAATGCGTCGCCGGTCTCACCGCCGATACCGAACGGCTGCGCCGGCTCGCGGAGTCCTCGCCGTCGATCGTCACCCCGCTGAACTCGGCCATCGGCTACGAGGAAGCGGCCGCCGTCGCGAAACAGGCGCTGCGCGAGAACAAGACGATTCGGGAGACGGTCGTCGACCGCGGATTGATCGGCGAGAAGCTGTCGGAGGAGGAGCTCGATCGCCGGCTGGACGTGCTGTCGATGGCGAAGGTCGAGGACGAGGACTGATCGCACGATCTCCGGATCCGGCCGCCGCCACTCGCTCGCGCCGAGAGGCCGGATCCGGGCTCGCGGCTCAGGCCGCCACCAGCGCCGGATAGTCGCGCAGTTCGATGTCGTTGGCGGCATTGTCGCTGTACTTCAGCATGAGGTCGAACATACGCGAGCCGAGGAACCAGTTGCGCATCCGAATACCGCGGGCGGTGCGCGGCGCGAGGAAGCGGCCGGCGTTGCTCTTGCCCGCGATCTTGGCGTAGCGCTTCATCAGTTCGTCGTAGCGCGCGAAGGCGGCCGTGTGGTCGCCGTCGGCCAGCGCCAACTCGCCCGCCAGCACGTAGGCGCCGACCACAGCCAGCCCGGTTCCGAAGCCGCCCAGGGTATTTCCGTAGGCGGAGTCACCGACCAGCGCGACCCGGCCCGTGGTGTAGCCCTTCTTCATTCCCACCTGGCCCAGCGAATCCAGGTAGAAGGAGTCGAGTCCGGACAGTTCGGCCATCATGGCGGGCACCGGCCCACGGGCGCCGGCGAAAGCCTCGGCCAGCACGCGGCGCTGTGCCGCCTCGTCGTGCCGGTCGTAGGTGAGCGGTTCGGCGGCGAACATGTACATGTGCGCGGCCTTGTTACCGCCGCGGACCGCGAGCCGTCCGGGTTCGTTGTAGGCCTCGGACCGATTGCGCTGCCGCGGCCCGTTCGGGTCGTGTCCCCATCCGGCCGCACCCGCGGTGCAGTAGTAGTAGCCCAGATGTTTGACGTAGTCGGCCTCGGGGCCGAAGGCCAGCGCGCGCACCCGGGAGTGGATGCCGTCGCAACCGACCACCAGATCGAAGGTCCGGGCCGGGGCGTTCTCGAATTCGACCTCGACGCCGGCGGCGGTCTCACGCAGCGCGACGACGGAGTCGCCGAACACGTATTCACAGCTGTGCACCGTGCGTTCGTAGAAGATCTCGGCCAGGTCGCCGCGCAGGATCTCCACATCGCCACCGGTGAAATCGCCTGACATGACGGCCAATTCGGCGCCCTCGGCGTCGGTGAGGACCATATCGGTCTTGCCGGTCTGCCGGCGGTGGATCTCCTCCCACACGCCCATGCGCTCGAGCACCGTGCGGTGGGTCGCGCCCTTGAAGTCGACGGCTTGGCCGCCGGCCCGCAATTCGGGCGCCCGCTCGACGACGGTGACGGCGAAGCCGTAGCGCTGCAGCCAGTAGGCCAGCGCCGGGCCGGCGATGCTCGCACCGGAGATGAGAACTGTCGTATTCCGCATGATGACCCCTCGATCAGTAACTGTGTCTGTCGGACGCTAATTAGCGTATGTTGGACGCAGTTTCCCGTCAAGCCGGAATTCGGAGAGGATGGCGTCATGACCGGACCGACTGCCCACGAACTGCTGTGGGGGAATCCGCAGCGCCCCCGGCGCGGCCCCAAGCCGTCGCTGTCGCTGGAACGCATCGTCACCGAGGCCATCGCCCTGGCCGATGCCGACGGGATGGCCGCCGTATCGATGCAGCGGCTGGCCGAGCGGCTGGGTTGCGCCAAAATGGCGCTGTATCGCTATGTACCAGGAAAGGCCGAGCTCACCGCGTTGATGCTGGACTACGGGATGGGGCAGCCGCCGCAGGTCACCGTCGCCGACTCGGATCCCGAACCCTGGCGTGAGGCGCTGCGGCAGTGGGCAGGCACGATGTACGAGCGCTACCGGGCGCATCCGTGGACCATCGAACTCACCGCCGGCGCGCGACCGCTCGGCCCGAACGAACTCGGCTGGATGGAGGCAGCACTCGCCCCGCTGGCCGGCACCGGATTACGCGGTTCCGAACGTCTCGACACCGTGGTGTTGCTGAACGGCCATGTCCGCAGCCTCGTCCAACAGACCGCGTCGAGCGGCCCCGAGCAGGCCGAAAGCGAGATGGCCAAGCAGGTGGGTGAGGTCCTGGCCGCCCACGCCGACCGCTATCCCGAGGTCGTGGCCGCCTTCGCCGACACGTCCGCGGACGGTCGCAACGCGGCGCTGAGCTACGGCATCGAGCGCATTCTCGACGGTGTGGCCGCCTTGATCGCCCAGCGGCGGGACAGAAGCGGGTCGAACACCGGATGACGAGCCGAAACGACCGCGATCATCCCCCGTCCGGGCTGCCGCACGCCTACAGTCGGACTATGGCCGAATTACCGGAGCTACAACAGAACGCCGTGACCACGGTGCGCGAGTTCTTCGCCGCGATGGAAATGAGCGCGGTGAACGAGGCGCTGGATCTGCTGGATCCCGACATCGTCTGGAAGAACACGTCGCTGCCCGATATCCGCGGCATCCATCGCGTCGGCGCGATACTGCGCGGGCTGAGTCGCGACGCTTTCGGTTTCCGCGCCGATATGCACCACATCGCCGCGGAAACCGATGGCGCCCCCGCGGTCGAGGGTGAGACGGTCCTGACCGAACGCACCGACTATCTGCGCATGGGCCCGCTGGAAATCGGGTTCTGGGTCTGCGGCACGTTCGAACTCGTCGACGGCCGCATCACCCTGTGGCACGACCACTTCAGCTGGGAGAACTTCCTGCGCGGCACCGCGGCGGGGATCTGGAACCTGGTCCGCCGGCGCTGACCAGGGCAGCCGAGCGCCGACCGGAGCTGCCGGTCGTGGTGCGCGCGTTCACACACCACGACCGTGGCGACATCAGGCGCGCAGGTGGCCGAGCTCCGCCCGCGCCGCCTCACCGGCGGTGCCGAAGTCGGTGCGCGAGAAGATGTTCCACCGTTCCAGCAGGGGCGTGAAGACCAGCTCTCCGGCACGCTTCGGTTCGTAGATGCCGGCCTCGGCCAGGACCTCGGTGCTGTTGCGGCCGTCGCGCAGGGTGAGTTCGGGAACCCGGAACTCGGCGATCCGATCGGCGATCGCCCGCATGGCCTGATCCGGCACCAGCTCCAGCGCCGCGGCGACCAGATTGCCGAAGAACGCCGACTGCAACTCGTCGTCGAGCGCGATCCGGTCCGCGATGGCGGTCACCATCGAATTCTCCTGCAGCGCGGCGATATTGCGATGCCGCACCGCGGAGGCGGACTCCTCGAAGGCACACAGCGCCAGTACCTCGAGCAGGTGCAGCGGCGGGCGGCGGAAGCCGGTGGTCATATGCTCCATCCGCGCGCGCTCGAGTTCCACCGGATCCACCGCCCGGGTCACCATCAGATAGTTGCGGATGAGGATCTCGTGGCGGTTCTCCTCGGCCGTCCAGCGGCCGACCCAGCGCCACCACGGGCCCGTGCGCAGGTGCTTACCGAGCTCGCGATGGTACGACGGCAAATTGTCGGCGATCAGCACGCTCACGGTGAGCGCAACCGTGGCAACCTCACCCAGAGCGGCCTGTTCCGGATCCCAGTCGACGCCGCCGAGGAAGCCGAAATTGCGTCCGTCACTGAAGGGCACGTACTCGTGCGGCTGCCAGACCTGCGCCAGCTCGGTGTGGCGCCGGAGATTGTCTTCCACCGCATCCGCGAGCGATTCCAGCAGCTCACGATCGGTCAACTGAGTTTGCACCACGACAAGGTACCGACTGTTCGGGCCGAGCGGGGGAATTACGCGCTGACGCCGTGCGATACACAGCGGCGCGGCGGCGAGACCGTGCGGATGTCTCGCCGCCGCGCCGCGCGCGTCGTCTACTTGGTGGTCACCGTGGTCTGCCGATCAGCGGAGTTCCAGGTGATCGTGCCGCCGGTGAAGTCGCTCTCCTTACCGGTCGGGTTGTCCTTCTCATCGCTGGTCGGATAGCCGAGCTTGCCGTTCACGCCGCCGTTGCCCTCCCAGGCGGTGCGGATATCACCCCACACCACGTGGGCGTCGGTCTGCTGGCTCCAGCAGATCGCGCCGCCGGTGAACTCCTGACAGGAACCGCCGTTGGGGCCCTCGACCGCTGCGCCGGTGGGCTCACCGAGCGGGCTCTGCACGGCGCCCATCTCGGTGTACTTGGTGAGGATGTGGCCGGATACCGCGACCTCCTGGCCGTTCTGGGTCGCGATCTTGGTTTCCGTGGCCGCGGGATTGCCCGGCGACGTCTCGCCCGGCGACGGGGTTCCCGTAGCCATCGTGGCGGTGGTTCCCGTGGCCATCGCGCCGGTGGTCTCACCCATGCCGGCATGGGTGGTGGTGGTCCCCGAGCTGCTGTTGTCGCTGTTGTCGTTGCTGCAGGCGGCGGTGAACAGCAGCGCCGTCCCGGCGAAGGCCATCACGACGGCGGCGGAACGTCGAGCGAAGTGGTGCATGTTCATCCTCTCGGAAGGTGCGGGCCGGCAGCGCCGCGGCCGCGGCACCACCCACCAACAGGCCAGCGCTCGGCAATAGTCCGGCGAACCTATCTGAAACACCGACAACCACGTCGAGCAGGGTTCTTGCGGAAATATACCCGCCACCGTGTGAGCTGAACCATATTCCGAATGTTTGCTGGGACACACCTTTTGCCGCCGAGGCGGTAGCGGAACATGTCCGCTACCGCCTCGGGGTTTCGCTCGGCCGGCCGCCTCAGGCGTTCGGTCCGTACTCCTCCAGCATCTCGGTGACCAGCGCGGCGATCGGCGAGCGCTCGCTGCGGGTCAGGGTGACGTGGGCGAAAAGCGGGTGGCCCTTGAGCTTTTCGATCACCGCCGCGACACCGTCGTGGCGGCCGACCCGCAGGTTGTCGCGCTGGGCGACGTCGTGGGTGAGCACCACCCGCGACCCGCTGCCCAGCCGGCTGAGCACCGTGAGCAGCACATTGCGTTCCAGCGACTGCGCCTCGTCCACGATCACGAACGAATCGTGCAGCGACCGGCCGCGAATGTGGGTGAGCGGCAAGACCTCCAGCATGCCGCGGGAGAGCACCTCCTCCATCACCTCCGGGCTCGCCAGGCCGTCGAGGGTGTCGAAGACCGCCTGGGCCCACGGGCCCATCTTCTCGCTCTCACTGCCCGGTAGATAACCCAGCTCCTGACCGCCCACCGCGTACAGCGGCCGGAAGACCACCACCTTGCGCTGAGAACGCCGTTCCAGCACCGCTTCCAGGCCCGCGGTGAGCGCCAGCGCCGACTTGCCGGTACCGGCCTTACCTCCCAGTGAGACGATGCCCACACTCTCGTCCAGCAGCAGATCGAGGGCGATGCGCTGTTCGGCCGAGCGGCCGTGCAGGCCGAACGCCTCCCGATCGCCGCGCACCAGCTGCACCCGCTTGTCCGCGGTCACCCGCGCCAGCGCGCTGCCGTTGGCGCCGAGCAGCCGAATCCCGGTGTGGCAGGGCAGGTCCCGGGCCTCGTCCAGATCGATGACCGAATCGGCGTAGAGCCGGTCGACGCAGTCGGCGCCGACCTCGAGTTCGGCCATCCCGGTCCAGCCGGAGATCACCACGTCCTGGGCGTGGTATTCCTCGGCGGGCAGGCCCACCGCGCCCGCCTTCACCCGCAGCGGAATGTCCTTGGACACCAGCACTACTCGCTGTCCCTCGGCGGCGAGGTTGAGCGCGCAGGCGAGGATGCGGGAATCGTTGGTGTCGGTGCGGAACCCGACCGGAAGCACCTCCGGGTCGGTGTGATTCAACTCCACCTGCAGCGTGCCGCCCTCGGTCCCGATCGGGACCCGCAGGTCCAACCGGCCGAATTCCAAACGCAGGTCGTCGAGATTGCGCAGGGCTTCGCGGGCGAACCAGCCGAGTTCGTGATGGTGCCGTTTGGCCTCCAGTTCGCTGATGACCACCAGCGGTAACACCACGTGATGTTCACCGAAACGCGTCATGGCCCAGGGGTCGGACAACAACACGGAGGTGTCGATCACGAAGGATTTGCGGGGCGAGGTGCCGGCTCCCTTTCCGGAGCCTCCGCTCTTGTCGGAGCGGGCTTTCGAGGGAGCGATGACGGAGCGTGCATCAGTCACGGTGGGCTCCTTTGTTGTCCGTGCCATACCCGCACGGACGTTCTCGCTGGGCCGGTCCGCCCTGGGGTCACACGACCCGAGGGCCGGGTACCGGCCCTCTCGTACTGAGTTGCTCAGCCACGATCAGAACCTCCCGGACGAGCCACAACGACGCGGCTCGCACTTCGACGGTACTGCGATTTCGCGGATCCGGCTCCCGAGATGACAGGCGTGTCGATGAATAGGTAGTTAACGCCGACCGGTAGCTATCGGTCAGCTACGGAGTTGCCCGGCTACTCGGCGGAACCCGCTAGAGTCGCTACATGAGCGATGTGGCAGAGCTGGAGAAGCTGTCGTCGAAGGAACTGCACGACCGCGCGGTCAAACACGCCGTCCGGCACGGCGACGTCAAGTTCCTGTGGCGGCTGCTGGAGCAGATTCCGGCGGCGGAGGCCGCCACTGGGAACATCGGCGAGAGCGAGGCGGACATCAAATACGTGCTGCCGATGCTCGACGACTATGTGCACTCCGGTGAGGGCAAGATCGCCGAGGCGTTGCGGCCGTTGTACATCGAATACCTCAGCACCCGCGACTGACCGCTCGGGGCTCGACGGCGCGCGCCGCGAACACTCACCCCCGCATCGTCGGACGGCGAAAAGCGCACGCGGACAAGGTCGCTCACAGATCGACCCCGGCGGCCGGGTCGGCTACCGGGGTCGATCGCGCTGCGGTGCGGCTCAGCCGAGCAGCTTCCAGTCCTCCAGGCCGTCGTAGAGCGGGAAGTCCTGGGCCAGCTTGGACACTCGCGCGCGCAGGGCCGCGAGATCGGCATTGCCCGCCAGCGCGGTGGCGATGATGTCGGACACCTCGGCGAATTCGGTGTCGCCGAAGCCGCGGGTGGCCAGCGCGGCGGTGCCGATGCGCAGGCCGGAGGTGACCATCGGCGGACGCGGGTCGAACGGAACGGCGTTGCGGTTCACCGTGATTCCGACCTCGTGCAGCAGATCCTCACCCTGCTGGCCGTCCATCTGCGAGTTGCGCAGATCGACCAGCACCAGGTGCACATCGGTGCCGCCGGTCAGCACGGTGACGCCGTTACCGGCGACATCGGCGGCGGTCAGGCGCTCGGCCAGAATCTTGGCGCCCGACAGGGTGCGCTCCTGGCGCTGCTTGAACTCCTCGGTGCCGGCGATCTTGAAGGCGGCGGCCTTCGCGGCGATCACGTGCATGAGCGGACCGCCCTGCTGGCCCGGGAACACGGCGCTGTTGAGCTTCTTCGCGTATTCCTGCTTGGCCAGGATCAGACCCGAACGCGGACCGCCGAGGGTCTTGTGCACGGTCGAGGACACCACATCCGCGTGCGGCACCGGCGAGGGGTGCAGACCGGCGGCGACCAGACCGGCGAAATGCGCCATGTCGACCCAGAGGTAGGCGCCGACCTCGTCGGCGATCTCGCGGAACGCCGCGAAGTCCAGGTGGCGGGGGTAGGCCGACCAGCCGGCCACGATCACCTTCGGCCGGACCTCGCGCGCCTGCTTGCGCAGCTCGTCCATGTCGACGCGGTGGTCTTCCTTGCTCACCCCGTAGGCGTGCACCTCGTAGAGCTTGCCGGAGAAGTTGAGCCGCATGCCGTGGGTGAGGTGACCGCCGTGCGCCAGATCCAGGCCGAGCAGTTTCTCGCCCGGATTCATCAGCGACATCAGCACCGCGGCGTTGGCCTGCGCGCCCGAATGCGGCTGCACGTTGGCGAATTCGGCGCCGAACAGCTCCTTGACCCGCTCGCGCGCGAGGTTCTCGACCACGTCGACGTGCTCGCAACCGCCGTAGTAGCGGCGACCGGGATAACCCTCGGCGTATTTGTTGGTCAGCACGCTGCCCTGCGCCTGCAGCACCGCGCGCGGCACGAAGTTCTCCGAGGCGATCATCTCGAGGGTGTCGCGCTCGCGGGCGAGTTCGCCCGCCATCGCGGCGGCGAGCTCGGGATCGAGATCGGCGAGCGACTGGGTGTTGACAGAGGGGGCGGTCGTCTGGGTCACGCGCACAGTCTATGTGGTGGCCCCCGGCCGCTCCGTCGTGGCCCGCAACGGCACCGGGCGCGGCGACCGCGACACCCGCCGAGACGTCATAGCGACTGCACACCGGCGGTTGCGCCCCCATAATCCGGGGCTGCCCGCTTCGTAAAAAAGGCGTAACATTCGCCGCGCTGTCGACGACTGTGACAGCGTCATCGACTCATTCGATCAAATCAGGGGTTCACATGCTGTTTTTCACCGCGGGTACCGGTAACTCGATTCAGGACATGCTTTTCGCGATCCTGAAGTCCGCCTGCACCATCTCCTCCGGCGGCAACGCCGGTTGTGCGGGCTGGGGCGCGTAGTAGCGCCGATACCTTTCGGCCGGATTCGCGAGTCGGGGCGCGGATCCGGTCGGTACTCGGAATCGGAATTCCGGCGAATAGATCGATAGCCCCGAATCGGATAGTGCGATGCCGATCACTGTCACCATTGTTTGCGCAGCGCCGCCGGGGTCAACGGCTCGTCGAGCAGCCGGCCGAAGCGCGCCACCCGATCGCCGGCGTCGACCGCGCGATCCAACCACCCGCCCAGCAGGCGATACCCCTCCACATAGGTGCTGATGTAGGCCCGCCACAGCGGCGAGGACAGAAAGCGCAGGGACTGCCGCGCGCGTTCGGGAGTGGTCAGACTCCAGCGCTGCAGGAATTCGGCGACCTCGTCGGCGCTGCGACCGCGATCGTGCAGCAACAGCGCCGCATCCTGGCGGACCGCGAGCAATTTCGCCGAGGCATTCGAGAGTCGTTGTGCGCGTTCGCCGTCGAATCGCAGACCGAGGTCGGCATAGATTCCCTGCGCCCAGATTCCCCAGTCCGGCCCGACGATCGATTTCAGCGCCAGATCCGCCAGCCCCTCGGCCATCAGGCATTGCGGCGTGTTCACCACGAACAGTGTCTGTTCGTCCTGTCCGGCCGCGACCAGTCCCGCCTCTTTACGGCAGTGTTCGGTGTGGTGACCCGGATACGCCTCGTGCGCGATCAACGCCGGCAACTGCGCCATATGTTGTTTGAGATCGGAATTGATCGCGACCCGGGATCGGAAATTACCGAGGTAGTAATTGAACCCCGACCACGGTTTGTCACCGACGATCTCGTATTCCACCTGCTCGTGATCCGGCAGCGGATAGCGTTCGCGCACCAACTCGCGCAGTGCGCCCGAGAATGCTTGTACACATTCGGTGAGGCGCTGCGGTGGAATCTCGTCGGCGCGCCGATGCGCGGTCATCCGGTCCAGCAGCGGGCCGTCACCGGCCAGCACCTCGTCGAGTTGCCGATGCGCGTCCCGGTAGTCCTCGACGTCGCCGAGCGCGATGTCGACGTCGAAATAGGAGCGCACCTCGTCGATGAAGGAGATGTCGTCACCGGCGAACTTGCGTCCCGAGCACTCCAGCGCCCGCAGATGTGCCTCGAGGAATTCGGTGCGCTGCTCGCTCAGCCCGGCCTCGGGCAGTTCCTTGCGCAGAGTGGCCGCCCGGTCCGCCAGCTCACGCGGCTGCGGCGCGGGCGCGGACTCCACGGCCCGGCGCAGCGCGGGGTCGCCGGTGTAGGCGTCGACGAAGCCGGGTTCCAAGCGATCGAATGCCAGTCCCAGGCGCAGATATTCGGTGACGAGCGGATGCGCGTGCATGACATCCGACGATAGCCGCTTCCCTCTTCCCAGCCTCGTCGGCGACCGAAACCCGGCGGTGAGGAGAGAATTGTCACCAAGGGTTACTGGCGAGTAATAACACCCCGCGTTCGGCGCGGTGCCCGCCCCGAGGAGAATTCGCCTATGCGAGGACTGTCGAGCGCATTTCGCCGCGCCGGGCACGGCACAGGTTCACCGGTGACATCGTTGCGGGTGGTGGCGCGCCCGCCCGGCGGGGGGACTCCGGACCGGGAGTGTGTGTAGGTGGGCCGGATGAGCGAGCCGAGTCCGTATGTCGAATTCGATCGCAAACAATGGCGCACCCTGCGTAAATCGACTCCCCTGATCCTCACCGAGGAAGAACTGATCGGCCTGCGCGGTCTCGGCGAGCAGATCGATCTCGAAGAAGTCGCCGAGGTCTATCTGCCGCTGGCCCGGTTGATCCATCTCCAGGTCGCCGCCCGGCAGCGACTGTTCGCCGCGACCGCGACCTTCCTGGGTGAAACCCATCCCGACCATCAGGTGCCGTTCGTCATCGGCATCGCGGGCAGCGTGGCGGTCGGAAAATCGACCACCGCCCGCGTCCTGCAGGCCCTGCTCGCGCGCTGGGATCACCACCCGCGCGTCGACCTGGTGACCACCGACGGATTCCTCTATCCCACAGTCGAGCTCACCCGGCGCGGCATCATGCATCGCAAGGGTTTTCCGGAGAGCTACAACCGGCGCAAGCTGCTGCGTTTCGTCACCGAGGTCAAATCCGGCGCGCCCGAGGTGTGCGCGCCGATGTATTCGCATCTCGCCTACGACATCATGCCGGACCAGTTCCACTGCGTGCGCCAGCCCGACATCCTCATCATGGAGGGGCTCAACGTTCTGCAGACCGGGCCGCGGCTGATGGTCTCGGATCTGTTCGACTTCTCGATCTACGTCGATGCGCGCATCGAGAACATCGAGCGGTGGTATGTGGATCGTTTTCTCTCCCTGCGGAAAACGGCGTTCGCGGACCCGCAGTCGCATTTCCACCACTACGCGAAATTCAGCGATTCCGAGGCGACCATCGCCGCTCAGGAGATCTGGAACGCCACCAACCGCCCGAATCTGGTGGAGAACATCCTGCCGACCCGGCCGCGCGCAACCCTGGTGCTGCGCAAGGACTCCGACCACAGCATCAACCGGATCCGGCTGCGCAAACTCTGATCCGGTTCCGCCTCACGCCGGCCAAGCCGCGTCGAGCCGGGCGGCGACATCGATATCGCGGACGGCCGCGATATGCGGTTTGCGGATCTCGTTGGCCACATAGCGGGCGACGAACCGGCGGATCTCGTGATCGACGCTGGCCAGCAGCCGCAAAAGTTGGCCGCGCCGGGTCGCGGTCGCCACATCGATCCGCACATCGCCGGGATGCGGTTCGGCGATGTCGATGACGATCCGCAGCGGCGCCGCGGTGCGGACCGTCAGGTGGACGTGGACGAAGCCGGTGACCTCGAAACGGTGACGATCGACGGCGAGATCCAGCAGCAGATCGATATCGAGCGGGATGGCGAGCTCGAAACCGACGACCTCGCCGACCGAGCGTTCCAGTACCGGATCACCGAGCTGCACCTGCGCCGAGGCCTTCGCCAGATGCGCCGGGCCCACCCCGATCGGGCCGAAATCGAATGCGCTGCCTGCCAATTGGCCGAAAACTGCGGCAATCCGCTGTTCGGAGGCGGCATAGGCCACGAATCGCCGGCCGAATTCGGCATAGGTGACGTAGGGCACCGGCGTTCCGGCCACCTTTGTCGCACCGCCCGGCCCGGTCCGCATCTCGCTCATGTTCGCGACGGTACGCGCGCGGGGCGCCGGATCGGGGGATGATCTTGCAATGCAATACATCCTGCGCCGGGCCGTTATCTGCGGCCCGCCCGCTCATACCCCGTAACGGCGATGGCGCGCGGCGTAGTCGCGCAGTGCGCGCAGGAAGTCGACGCGGCGGAACTCCGGCCAGTAGGCCTCGGTGAACCAGATCTCGGAGTAGGCGCTCTGCCACAGCAGGAAACCCGAGAGCCGCTGCTCCCCCGAGGTGCGGATGACCAGATCCGGATCGGGCTGGCCCGAGGTGTAGAGATGCTGGCCGATGGCGTTGACCGTGATCGACTGCACCAGGTCCTCCCCGGTCTCCCCGGCCGCGATCTCCTGCCGGACCAGCGAGCGCACCGCGTCGGCGATCTCCTGGCGGCCGCCGTAGCCGATGGCCACGTTCACGTGCACACCCGCGCGACCGTGCGTTTCGTCGGCCGCCTTCTCCATGCGGCGCGCGACGTCCTCGGGCAGGCCCTTCAGCGACCCGACGATGCGCACACCCCAGTTGTTCTCCGGTGCGGACAGTTCCTCGACCACATCGGTGATCACCTCGAACAGGGTTTCCAGTTCGTCGGCCGAGCGGCTGAGATTCTCGGTCGAGAGCAGATACACCGTCACCATCTCGATGCCCTCGGCCTGGCACCAGCCGACCAGTTCGGCGATCTTCAGCGCACCCACCCGGTGGCCGTGGGTGACGTCGGTGAAGCCGTTCTCCCGCGCCCAGCGGCGATTTCCGTCACAGACGACCGCGACGTGACGCGGATGCTGTTTGCCTGCCAGCTGTTTCGACAGCTGCGCCTCGTAGATGCGATAGGGCAGGTTGCGCACCTTACCGCTGAGCACCCGACTAGCAAGCTTCACGGCTGCCAAGCTTATCCACCTCTCGCGTGCCGCCCGAGTTCTCCGCCACATTCTGCTGCGCAGTGATGGCAGCGGACGCCACGATCAGTTCCCCGGTTCCGATCGACCCTATCGCGGCGGCGTCCGGCACGCGGAGCCTACTGCCGGTACAGTGACCGAAGAACTAACCTACGCAACCGTAGGTTACTCAGGAGGTAACCAGTGACCGAACGGGTGAGCTCGGCAGATCCGGTCCTCGGGAAGGTGTCCGCGCTCGAGCATCTGGCCGAGGAGGGTCTGCGCACCCTGGCCGTCAAACCGCGGATGCGCGGCTGGATCCACACCTACGCGGTCGGCGTCGCGGCGGTCGCCGTGGCCGTGCTGGTCGCGGCCGCGGCAACCGTGTCCGCCACCGCGGGCTGGTCGACACTGGTCTACGGCGTGACCGTCTGCGGCATCTTCGGCATCAGCGCGATCTACCACCGCGTGACCTGGCAGTCCCCGCGCACCCGGATCCGCATGAAGCGCGCGGACCATTCGATGATCTTCCTGTTCATCGCCGGCAGCTACACCCCGTTCGCCCTGCTGGGACTGCCCGGCAGCACCGGGCTCACCCTGCTGAGCGTGGTCTGGGCCGGCGCCGTGGCCGGGGTGGCGCTGAAAGTGCTGTGGCCGGCCGCGCCGCGCTGGGTCGGGGTGCCGCTGTATCTGCTGCTGGGCTGGGCCATCGTGCCGGTCGCGGCGACACTGACCCACAACGTGGGCGTCACACCGATGGTGCTGCTCCTGATCGGCGGCATCGCCTACAGCGTCGGGGCGATCCTGTACGCCGCGAAATGGCCGAATCCGTGGCCGGAGGTCTTCGGTCACCACGAATTCTTCCATGCGGCAACGGTTCTCGCGGCCCTGTGCCATTACGTCGCGATCTGGTTGGTCGTATTCTCGTAGGGCAAGATCACCGGTAACCTGCCACGGCCACATGCGCGGGTTCTATGCTCGTTCGTGCTGTACGTCCGAAACCGGTAACACCGAACCACACCACTGCCAGGGGCTATGACCAGTCGACTCGTGCTCTGGGCCCTGCGTGCGCGCTGGGGCCTTTCGACGGTGGTGATGGTCTGCAACCTCGGCGGCCTCGCGGTCATCGTCGTCGAATTGTGGTTGAGCGGATTTCTCGGCAACCTCGGCGAGGACTGGCTCAGCGCGGTCGCCCAGACCGCGATCTATCCGGTGATCGGCGCACTGGCCGGCATCGTGCTGGCGGTGCGCGACCGGGTGTACTACTTCAGCTGGATCGACCAGACCCGCCGGCCCACCCGGCCCGAAGCCGAACGACTGCTGAAACTGCCCATCGCGATCACCGTCCGGGCGCTGGCCATCTGGATACCGGGCGTCGCCATCGCCACGGCACTGTTCGCCCAGGTGGTGCCCACCCGGGCCCTGTGGGCGATCGGCGCGATGTTCTTCCTGGGCGGGCTGGAGTCGGCGGGCTTCACCTTCCTGGTGGTGGACCGGCTCATCCGGCCGACGATTCCGGTGATCGCGCGGGTGCTCGGCGGTACCTCGCACTGGAGTGCCACCGTGCTCAACCGGCTGGTCATCTCCTGGGCGGTGGCCGGCGCGATGCCACTATTGATGTTGATCACCGTCCTCGGCGATCCCGTGGCCGACGCCACCGACCGGGTGCGGACCGCGCTGTACATGTCGCTGGTCGGTCTGCTGGTCGGGGCACTGACCACCGCCACCCTGGCCCGATCGGTGGCGGCGCCGCTGGGAACGCTGCGGCGCGCGCTGGACCGGATCGCGCGCGGCGAACTCTCCGCACGCGTGCCGATCACCAGCGCCAGTGAGATCGGGCGCCTGGAACTGTCGGTGAACGAACTGGCCGAGAATCTGTCCGAACGCGAACGCATGCGCGACGTCTTCGGCCGCCACGTCGGCAACGAGGTGGCCGAACGCGCGCTGGCCGGCGGCGTCGACCTGACCGGCGACGTGCGGGTGGTGACCGCGCTGTTCGTCGATGTGACCGGATCGGTGGAGATGTCCACCGAACTCGCGCCGCGCGAGTTCGTCGACCAGCTGAACCGGCTGCTGGCCGTGGTCGTCTCGGCGACCGAGGACAACGGCGGGCTGGTCAACAAATTCGAGGGCGATGCGGCCCTGTGCATCTTCGGTGCGCCGATCGCCCTGGGCGACAACGCGACTCCCGCTCTGCGCGCCGCGCGCCGCATCCGCGACGAGGTGGCCCTCGGTGGTGAATTCGATATCGGCATCGGCCTGGCACGCGGCAGCGTGTTCGCCGGCGACGTGGGTACCGACACCCGGCTGGAATACACCGTGATCGGCGACGCCGTGAACGAGGCCTCCCGGCTCACCACCGAGGCCAAGGAGGTCCCCCGCCGGATCCTGGCCAGCCAGGCAGTGATCGACGCGGCGACCGAATCCGAACGGTCCCGCTGGGTGCTCTACGACAAGATCCAGCTGCGGGGCCGGCGGGAGCCGACGGCGTGCTGGACCGACCGCAAACCGGTGGGGTTGGGCGCGGACGCTCCGGTCGAGGAGTGAGGGCGGTGGCGCCGGATGCCGCGCACCGCTCGTCACGCGGCCCTTGGGCGACCCGTCGACCACGCCGTGGACGCGGTCGTCCCGGCCGAGGAGCAGCGGGCCGCTCGGTCGGCGGCTGCGGACCGGTCGGTACTTCGCCGCTGATTTCGTCGCCGACGAGCGGCTCTCGGGGCCGGGATCAGGAGCCTACGAGCGCAGCGCGCACCTCTCGCGGTTCCGATACCGGCAGGTCGCACACGGTGCCGCGGCACACGTAGGCCGCGGGGGCGCCGCCCCGGGCGGGTCGGTCCGTGAGCAGTGGGACCGAATCGGATTGCCCCGCAACGACCACCGCACCTCCGGGAGCGAAACGACGTGCGGTGCGCAGCAATTCGGCCGTCGCCCGGGTGTCGGGCGATTGCGAGATCGCGATCTGGATCGGCCCGGCCAGCGCGGCTTCGGCGACGCTGAGCCACTGCCCGCCGGAGCGCGGCGCCCGGGCCAGGACGATGGCGCCGGCGTTCAGGGTGGCATCGGCCAGCGTGCGGTAGCGAGCTGCGCGGTCCGGGGCACTCAGGGCGGAGGCGGTGAGCAGGGTTTCGGCGAAGGCGGAGGCCCCGGCCGGGGTCGCCCCGTCGAGCGGGTCGCGCGGCCGGGCGACGAGTTGCTCGGCATCGGCGGCCGTGTCGAACCAACTGCCGGGCTGCGCCGGATCCTCGAAAAGGGTTGCGGCGGCGTCGATCAGCTGCTGCGCACGATCGAGCCAGGACAGTTCGCCGGTGGCCTGGTGCAGGGCCAGCAGTCCGGTCGCCAGCCATGCGTAGTCTTCGAGCACACCGGGCGCGCTACCGGTCGCGCCGCCCAGCGAGGCGCGCACCAAACGGCCGTCGACCAGATGGCGGTCCAGCAGGTATCGCGCGCACCGGGCCGCGGCGTCGATCCATTCCGGCCGGTCGTGGGCGGCACCGGCCTCGGCGAGGGCGGTGATCGCGATACCGTTCCACGCGGTGACCACCTTGTCGTCACGCTCGGGTTGCGGCCGTCGGTCCCGCACCGCGCGCAGCCGCTGCCGGATGTCGTCGAAGCGGCGGGCGTCGGCAGGGTCCTCCCCCGGACCTGCGCCGGGGTCGGTGTATCGGGTGAGCACGGAGGTCCCGTGTTCGAACGTGCCCTCGGCCGTCACACCGAATGTCGCTGCGGCCCAAGGGCCGTCTTCGGGACCGAGTGCGTCCGTGAGCTGCTGCGGCGTCCACACGTAGGTGGCGCCTTCGATACCGGGCGCACCCGGCTCCACGTGGGTGTCGGCGTCGAAGGCCGAGGCGAACCCGCCCTCGGCGGTCAGCAGATCGGTGAGCAGGAAGGCGGCGGTTTCCTCGGTGATCCGTTGCGGCAGTGAGGCGCTCGCATCCGGAGCGCCGCTCGACTCCAGCCGCGCCAGATGCGCGTAGGCACGCAGGAGTTGCGCATTGTCGTAGAGCATCTTCTCGAAATGCGGAACCACCCAGGCGGCATCGACCGAGTAGCGGGCGAACCCGCCGCGCAGCTGATCGTAGATACCGCCGCGAGCCATGGCGGCACAGGTAGCCGAAACCGCCTGTCGCGCAGCGTCTTCGCCGGTGCGCTCGTAATGGCGCAGCAGCCCCTCCAGCAGCGCCGAGGGCGGGAACTTCGGCGCCCCACCGAATCCGGCGTAGCGCTCGTCGACATCGCGCAACACCGCGGCGACCGCGTGCGCGAGCAGCTCCGGAGTGACGGTCAGCTCACTCGCGGGCAGTCCGGCACCCTGGTCCCGCAACGCCTGCGCGACCTGACCGGCGGCCTGGTCGACCTCGTCGCGGCGATTGGTCCAGGTGTCGGTGACCGCGGTCAGCAGCTGAGTGAACGACGGCATACCGCCGCGCGGCGACTTCGGATAGTAGGTGCCGCAGTAGAACGGCTCCCCGGCCGGCGTGAGGAAACACGTCATCGGCCAGCCACCCTGCCCGGTCATCGCGACGGTCGCGGACATGTACACCGCGTCGATGTCGGGCCGTTCCTCCCGATCGACCTTCACACAGACGAAATTCGCGTTCATCAGCTCGGCGGTGGCCGGATCGGCGAACGATTCGTGCGCCATCACATGACACCAGTGACACGAGGCGTAACCGACCGACAGCAGGATCGGCACGTCCCGCGCTCGCGCCTCCTCGAGCGCCTCGGCCCCCCATTCCCGCCAGTCGACGGGGTTGTCGGCATGCTGGCGCAGGTAGGGCGATGTCGCGTCGGCCAAGCGATTCATGGCTCCACCCTCCCACAGGACCGACACCCAGCAACACCCGTCGACCGGTCAGCCGAGCCGCACGGCCGCGCGCGATATTCCTCGACGCGATGCAGGCGGTACGCACACGCTTGCGCGCCACAGCCATCACCCCGACTCGCAAACCGCCTGACCGATTCGCTGGTCAACGGCTCGCGCCGGTCCGTGAAGCGAGGACACGGAGTCGGACGAACTCGGATTCGACCGGGCGGCTGCGCACCAAAGCCTTCCGCGCCCTATGGGGTCGCCGCCGTCCCACCGTCCAGTCTCTGTCGCGCGGCCTCGATCTCGGGTGACAGCTGCCGATGCAGTTCCGGCGCATGGGTTTCCACAACAGACCAGACGATATCGTCGTCGACGAGCCAATAGTTGTGGGCGATTCGATTACGCATGCCTTTGATCAGTCGCAGCGGGACCTCCGGATGGGCGGACAACCAGTCGTCACCCAGTCGCTCGAGGTCGGCGGGCCAATCTGATCACACCGAACTGACACGCCCGGGCCACCGCGATATCGGAGTCGTAAACCTCTCGGCCGCGGGCGCACAGATCAGCCATTTCGGTGAGCGTCGCTGCGAGGAACAGTAGTCGCTCATCCACACGCGACCTGGTCATGCGGCGAATGCCAGTGGGAGACGGTCACGTTCGAGTCCCTGGCGTAGGAGCTCGTTACGATCCAGTTCGGTGGTCGTCACCACGTCGACCGGGCACCCCAGAACGTCGGCGATGTCCTCAGCCAGGCCGAAGATATCGACGACCGAGCTGCCAGGCAAGAGTTCCACCAGCAGATCGAGATCGGATCCGGGACGGTCTTCTCCGCGTGCAACGGAGCCGAACACCCATGCACGCACGACGGGATACCTCATCAGAACCTGGGCGAACTCGGCCCGGTATCGATCCAGGAGTTCGCTGGGGCGCACCGTGTTCACCAGCCCGGTATCGAGCCGGAAGCCCGCCGCGGCGAGAATCCGTTCGAGCATGGCCACGGACGGCTGCCTGCGACCCGATTCGATGTTCGCAACGCTGGACTGGGCGACCCCCGCACGCTGGGCAAGCTCACGCTGGGACAACCCGCGACGCGTTCGTGCGTCGAGGACAAGTTTCGCCGCCGTACTGTGCGAGGCTGCCACACGAGAATGATAGCGGATCCGCTATCAGGTGAGAAGGCGACGCTGATGCCGTCTCCTCGCCAATCGCCCTTTTCTCGCCGCTGTCCACCGGCTCGACGCTCGCTAGCACTACTCGGGCGGGGGGAGCAGCGGCCCCAGCGGGCCGAGGTCGATGTTGAGGTCTTCCGGGGTCAGGCCGAAGTGTTCGCGCAGTTCCGCCATGCGTTGTTCGAGCAGCATCAGGGTGGTTCCGATGCGTTCGACCTGGGTGTCGGTGAGGTCGCCGGCGTCGACGCGGCGCAGCGCCTGGCGCTCCATCAGTTGGCGTAGCAGCTCCACCAGGATGAGCACGAGGGTGACCAGTCCGCGCTCGACGGATTCCGGGTCGGTGTCGATACGCGGTGGGATACCGCCGAATTCAGTCATCGGCGTGCTTGTCGGGCGACGCGGACAGGGCCGGCGGAAACAGGGTGCTGATCGAGGAGATGAGGGCGCGCAGCGAGATCTGCACCAGATCCACGTCGGCGATGGCGAGTCTGATGTCGCCGGTGATGATCACACCGCCCGCCAGCACCCGGTCCAGGAGGTCCACCAGCGCGATACGCCGCTCGGTGTCGACGGCGCGATCGGGCGGTGACGTGCCGGCGCGCGTCATGTCGGCCCGGGTCATGTCTGCTCGCGTTGTACGCCCGCGAACGAATACGGCGGCCACGGACCGGTGAGCTCTAATCTGATGCCGGGGAATTCGGCGCCGAGCGCGGTGACGGTCGCCGTGAAGTCCTCGGTCCGGTCGTCGTCGACGAGGTAGGTGCCGTTGAGCACCATCCAGTCGCGCCGGCCGCTCACCGCCGGGTCGGTCAGCGGCTGACACCGTCCGGCCGCGGCCCGGCGCAGCAACCGCGCGTGCACCTGCGCCGCCCGCTCGGCCGCATCGCGTTCGACGGTTTCCTGCGCGGACAATTGCGCACGCCGCCGGGCCAGATACGCCGCGCCCGGCGTCATGGTGCCGGCGTCGGCCTTCGCCTCGGCGACCGCGGCGGTGAGGGCGGCGCGGTCACCGTACGCGCGCACTCCCCACTCGGTGCGCCCGCTCACCAATTCCAGCGCGGCGACGAAATCCGCTCGCCGTTCGTCGAGCAACTCCCGCACCCGGTCGTCGTCGCGGAAGACGGTGGCCAGCCGCAACGGAACGGCCGGACCGCGACGGACCACCGCCGAGACCACCGCGTCGTGGGCCCGTGCCGTCGCCTCCAGCCAGTCCAGGTCCTCGAAGTTCCGGCGCAGCGGTTCCTCGCCGAACACGTCCAGCGGAACCGAGCCCACGACCGCGGTGAGATCGCCCGAAACCACCGTGCGCACCGACTCTCCCGCGACTCCGGCCGGCCCGTCGGGCGCGATCGCGTCGTCGCGAGACGCCGCCACGGCGTACAACCAGACCGCCCGATCACCGGTCACGGCCGGTCCTTCGCGGCTCGCGGGCACGTTCGATGGGCTCCGGGCGTTCGGCCGCCCCCTCCAGTTGGGCGATCCGCTCGCGGAGTTTCCGATTCTCGAGTTCGAGGTCGTTGTCCTGCTTCTCCAGCGTGTGTGCCTTGCTGTTGAGCCAGGGATCGGTCTCCCACCAGTCGATGCCCACCGACTTGGCCGTCTCCAGCGAGGCGATCACCAACCGCAGTTTGATGGTGAGCAGTTCGATGTCGAGAAGATTGACCTGGATATCGCCCGCGATCACCAGACCCTTGTCGAGGACTCGTTCCAGGATGTCGGCGAGGTTGGTCGAGTGCCCGCCGCCGCCCCCGCCGCCGAAGGGCTGCGGCGCGTACGACTCACCTCCGACTACCGTCATCACCGCCCCCTCGGGGCGATGTCGGTGCTGCCGCGGTGGTAGCGCCCGGTTCTGCGGTAGGCCAGCAGATTCTCGTCGAAATCGATCTCCACCTGATAGGTCGCCATGATGTCCGCCGACGACGGGATGCGGCGATCCTCGAGCACCTCGATCTCCACCAGCCAGCCGTCGTCGGTCGGCTCCACGCTCGTGACGCCCTGGAGCTGGTTCGACGTCAGTTCCGCGAGGCATTCGACCGCGACCCCGGCGGCCTGCGCCGCGGTCAGGGGCGGTTGTTCGTCCGATGTCTGGGCATCGTCGGGGATGGTGTCGCGGGCCACGGGAGTCACTTCTTCCGGTCGGTCGGACCTACCTCGGACCGGTCATCCGATTCAGGATCTCTTGCTGCGCTTGCGCGGCCTCCTCCGCGGATATCTCGCCGGCGGCCGCGGCGCGGTCGATGTCCTCGAGCTCGCGCCGCAACCTCACGGGATCGTGCATTTGCTGTTCGACCTGCTCCTGGATCAATTCACTCAGCCAGATCACGCCACGAACCGGCGCGGCGGGAAGCAGGAGAATCGATGAGATCACACCCATGCCTCACCCCTCCGGTGCTCGCTTCGTCACGAAGTCGTAGGCCGCCATCGGCCCGAGCAGACTCAACTCGACCCGGCCGTCCCAGTCCGACATGAGCCGGCGCAACACGTCCTCCAGCTCGTCCTGCCGGGCCGTTTCGACCAGCGCCGCGACGTGAACGGCATCCTCTTCGTGGGTGGGGTCGCGCAGATTGACCATCGCGTCGAGCTTCTCGAGTTCGGAAGTCACCTTGCGGGTGTCCTCGGCTCGCTTCGTCTCGATGGCCTGATTGATCATCTCGCCCAGCATGATTCGCTCGTTGCGGGTCGCATCCTCCGATTTCCCGCGGATCTCGTCTCGGAGGCGGGCGGCGTCGGCGTTCTCGTCGAGCAGTTCGCGCAGAATCGCGTCCTCGACGTAACGCCCTCTGATGACGAACTGTACCCGTCCCTCGAGTTCCACCAGAGCCGCGTGGAATTCGTCTTCGTTCGCCTCGAGCAGTTCCTTTTCCACCGCATCGGCATCGGTCATGACCGCGCCGAACCGCAGCGGCAGCACGGGGGCCACCGCCGCGGACCCGTCGAGAAGTTTCTCGTGGGCGGTGAGGTCCTGGGGTGTGCCCAGCGGCCGATTGGGGGCGAGCGGACTCACCAGCGCGGCGATATCGCCGTGTCGCACGACCGCGACCTCGCCCGGCGGATCGCCGACACCGGTGGCGTGGGGCTGCGGCTCGACGTCGGCGGGCACGATGCCGTAGACGTATACGGCCGTGGATTCGGCAGCCATCACCGCTCCTCACGCCTGGACGGGCGATGCACCGTCTGCCGCTTCTCCTGCACATCGCCGAGGAAGTCCGCGACCTTCTGACCCGCCGCGTCCAGTGCGCCCTTCGTCTTGTGCTTGGCTGCGCCTTCGGTGACATCGCCGACGATGTCGGTGATCCCCTTCGGCTCGCTGGTGGAAATCTCCAGCCGGTTCACCGCTTCGGCGAAACGTAGATAGGTGTCGACGCTGGCCACGACAACGCGCGCGTCGATGGTCACCAATTCGATGCCGACCAGCGACACTCTCGCGAATGCGTCGATGACCAGACCCTTGTCGAGAATGGTGTCGATTACGTCGGCCAGGCTGGACGAATTCGGCCGCGCCATGGTGCCGGCTCCACCTCCGCCGCCGCCTCCCGCGGGTTCGATCGTCATCTTCTTGCTCCTCCGCTCACACGTGGGCGGCGAGTGACCGAGCGCTTGCGGGCGGCCGTTCGGCGGCGAGGCGGCTCCGGTTCTTCCTCCTCGTCGGAATCGTGCTGATCCTCGTCCTGCTCGTCGTCCTCGTCTTCCTCGTCTTCTGTCTCATCCGGTTCTTCGTCGTCGAACGCTTCTTCGTCGGCGTTGTCCTCGTCGGCGTTGTCCTCGTCGGCGTTGCCTTCTTCGTGGTCCTCCTCGGCGTTCTCTTCCTCTTCGCGCTGTCGCGCCGTCTCGTCGTCTTCCACGACCTTGCCGTCGCGGATCTCGCCGTGCCAGCCGACGATGTCGTCGCCGTGTAGCACCGCATCGGTCATGACATGGCGCTGAAAGTGCTTGAGCTCCAACCGGCATCGACGTCCGGCGGCACGCCACATATTGGCGGTCTTCTCGAATACCCCCTGCGGGTGATATTCGAGCACCACCAGAATCCGCGTGAGGTTCGGGGTGAGCTCGTAGAAGCCGACGGCACCGTCGATATAGCCTTTGGCGCCCTTGGAACGCCATACGATCCGCTCGAACGGAATCTGTTCGATGATCGTGGATTCCCAGGTCCGTCTCGACCAGAACACCTTGCCGGTCCAGCTGAGTTTCTCGTCGGAGACCTGCTCGACCTGTTCGAGCTTCTTGGTGAATTTCGGGAAGTCCGCGAACTGCGTCCACTGGTCGTACGCCAGATCGATCGGCACGCCGACATCGATCTCCTCGACGATATTGGTCAGCTTCAGCTTCTTTCCGCCACCGCCTTTGCCACCCCCGGTCAGCGAATTCTTGATCGATTCGAACGTCTGCCCGGCCGAGTGCTTGAGTTTGCTCATACCTCCGCTCATGACGGCCTGCAGAGGGGAGCCCCCGCCGGCCAGCTTGTCGACGCCGGTCACCGCCGCGATCAGATTCCCTTCGCCACCCGCATAATCGTTCAACCGGCCGGCGGTTTTGGAGACCCGGGACGCCAGCCCTTCCACCGCGCGCTCGGCCAGCGTCCCCGCGAGGTTCTGCACCGACTGCTGGAGCGGGCCGGCCGGCTGAG
>NZ_BAFW01000211.1 GCF_000308535.1 Nocardia cerradoensis NBRC 101014
ACGCCGCGGAAGATCGACGGGCGGTATCGATCTGAAGTCGGCCTGACGCAATGACATGCCGATGACCGTGCCATCGAGGGCGTGCTTGCAGCGGTCAGTACCCATTGGCATCCAAGGCTTCCCGCACGGCTTTGCAGAGCTCGTAGTCCACCGCGCCAGGCGGGAGCAGCAAGTCTGCCTCGCTGAGCACGTCAACTGCGAGGTCGTCAATAGCTTGCAACGGAGAAGTTCCGTCGTCTTGTTCCTTGACTCCCATTCCCGCCCAAATGACAAGAAGTCCGCCGCGGTCCTTCCTGTCCAGCTTGCGGATCCGCCACCAAAGGTTATCGATCCTCCACATGGCGGAGATCGGGCCGATCAGGTCCATCCGCCAGGCACGACCGTAGGTCCCGGCGACCACATCCCAGGGATCGAGGCGTGGCGCACCTCCGAGATGGCGGTCGATCTGGCCGTGCAGCTTGCCGAGCTTGGTCTCGATCACGCTGTCGTCGCGGAAATCCATCGCCGCCAGATCGTTCAGGGCAGACCACGAGAAGCCCTGACGCAGTAGGACTTGCGCGATCAACGGCCAACAGCGTTCGAAAAGTATGTCCTCTGCTGCCAATCCAGTAAGACCGTGGATCACCTGAGCAGTAGCAGTCGCGGACATCCTGCGAGCATAAGCACCACGTCGGCCTCACCAAACCGCAATACCAACGCGCTATTTTGCCGCAGCCCGCGCTGACCGAACCGGCCAGCGCGGGGCAACCGAAGACCAACGGGCCGCGGCCATACGACAGCGGCCGAACGGACTGACATGCCGATGACAGGGTCGCTTCGGCTGGCCAACCGGTCAAATATCTGTGTTTGCCGATTTTGAGCGGTAGTCTGGGCGCTCGGTGTTGAAGAAGGGGAGGGGTTTTGGCGCATATCTGGGTGGTTGTGTGCTTGCCGCCGGATGCGATCGATGATGTGCAGACTGCGCTCACTCGAGCACTCGCTCCGTTCGAGATGTACGAACAACCCGCTGAGCGGAGCATGTGGGACACATGGCGGATTCGGGGCGGCGGCGAAGGAGCCGGGTTCTACGTACGACCGGGCTATGAGGACGACCCTCGGTTGATCCACGACACCCCCAACTACCGAGGCGAAGTGCTGCCCACCAACCGAGGCGAATGCGCGGGCGGGCCAAAAGCACTGCTGGACCTCACAAGGAAGACCCTCGCATGGTGCGACGTACTAACCCTCGACGGTTGGTGGGTCGAGGACAGCGGCGTCTGCTGGCATAAGGACGAGGACGAAAACACGTCCTACGAAGACGAGCCCGACTGCCCAGTACCGCCTCGCGGCAACCAGAACTACCTGGCGACACTGCCCGAAGACACAGTGCTCGTCCGGGTCTATTGCCACGGCTGACAGCGCACGCTCATGCCGCGTTGAGCGCTGTTCGAAGCGGCTTGCGCGGCCCAGCGGAAGATCAACGGACAGTGCCGGTTCGAGGCCATCGGAACGTCTTGCACTGGCGACGAGCGTGCACCGTACACACCGTTCCCCGCGTCTTCATTGCGATCATGGACGGAACTCAAAACGAAGGCGAGCACCATGGCCAGGCTCGATCGCAAGCAACTCATCGAACTAGTCGCACGCATCCAGAACGTCGAGGGCAGCGAGGAACAGTTGGATGAATGGCTCATGCAGCTCCAGGATTCGGTGGCGGACCCGCACATCTCCGACCACCTCTTCTGGGACTTCTCTGATCCGCCGTTGACCCCCGAGCAGATCGTGGACAAGGCTCTCGCCTACCGGCCGATCGTGCTCGGCGGACCGGATTAGCGGACCACCACAACATCCTGCATTGCCGCATGGCGCGCTGAGCGAACCAGCCAGTAAGGACATCGACGACACAGCCTGGCCCCTGCCGGAATCGCCCGGCGGCACTGAATGAGTCTGTGCTCGTAGCGGTTCGACTGCGCGGTTCACGACGTGGAGAAACACCGACTCGACCAGCAGTCCACCTGCTCGTCGGTGCCGTGGTTGCATGATTCGCGTATGGACAATTGGCAGCCCAGCCACGGTTCCCCACCGTCGAAGGACGACGATGATCTTTTGCGGCACATCCCGTTCTGGGAGGGCGAGGTAGCGAAGTGGGAACGGCAAAACGAACCCGAGTTGGCCAGGCAAGCCCAGGAGGAAGTAGACAGCTACCGCGCCGAGGCTATCCGTCGTGGCCTGATAATCCCCGCAACGACTGACTAGGGTTGAGATCGGTTGAGATCGCGGTGGCCGCTTCGCTCCGCTGATCGAACCAACCAGCCGGGTACGACCAAACGATCGACCGGCCGAGCCGACGTGAGGCTGGCGGAACGTCCGCAACTGCCGCATACCGCGCTGATCGAACCGGCCAACGGCTCGGCGCCGGCGAAACGACTGAGCCCCCACCCGAATACCGAATGGGGGCCTCTGCAAGGTCGCTGACAGCAGCGCTGAAAGCGCTGCCCTACTTCTTCCAGACGCTGATCCGCTACACGTTGAAGCGGAACTCGACCACGTCCCCGTCGTGCATGACGTAGTCCTTACCTTCCATCCGCACCTTGCCTGCGGACTTGGCGGCGGCCATGGAACCGGCCTCGACCAGGTCGTCGTAGGCCACGATTTCGGCCTTGATGAAGCCGCGTTCGAAGTCGGTGTGGATGACGCCGGCTGCCTTGGGGGCGGTGTCGCCTTGGTGGATGGTCCACGCGCGGGCTTCTTTCGGGCCGGCGGTGAGGTAGGTCTGGAGGCCGAGGGTGTGGAAGCCGGCTCGGGCCAGGGCGTGCAGGCCCGGTTCGGTCTGGCCGATGGATTCCAGTAGTTCCAGGGCGGATTCGGCGTCCAACTCCAGGAGTTCGGCTTCCACCTTGGCGTCGAGGAAGACCGCATCGGCCGGGGCGACAGCGGCTTTCAGTTCGGCGACGCGGGCCTCGTCGGTCAGGACCGACTCGTCGGCGTTGAAGACGTAGAGGAACGGCTTGGTGGTGAGCAGCGACAGTTCGCGCAGGAGGTCGGCGTCGAGCTTGTCGCGGACGGCGTAGAGGGTTTTGCCCTCGTTGAGGAATTCCTGGGCCTGCTTGGCGGCGTCGGCGACCGGCTTGCGGTCCTTCTTGACCTTGGCTTCCTTGTCGAGGCGGACGACCGCCTTCTCCAGGGTCTGCAGGTCGGCGAGGATGAGCTCGGTTTCGATGACCTCGATATCGCTGAGGGGGTCGACCTTGCCGTCGACGTGGACCACGTCGTCGTCGGCGAAGACGCGGACCACCTGGCAGATGGCGTCGGCTTCGCGGATGTTGGCGAGGAATTTGTTGCCCAGGCCCGCGCCCTCGGAGGCGCCCTTGACGATGCCGGCGATGTCGACGAAGGACACCGTCGCGGGGACGATGCGCTCGGAGCCGAAGATCTCGGCGAGCTTGTCCAGCCTCGGGTCGGGCAGCGGCACCACGCCGACGTTCGGCTCGATGGTGGCGAAGGGGTAGTTCGCCGCGAGCACGTCGTTGCGGGTCAGCGCGTTGAACAGCGTCGACTTTCCGACGTTGGGCAGGCCGACGATACCGAGGGTGAGACTCACGAGTGCAAGAGTCTACGCGGCGCACGTTCGGCGACCGAATCTGCCCAGGTCGCGAGCAGTGCATGGAGTACCCCGGGGCCGCCGACCCTGGCCAGTGCATGCCCGGACGATCCGCCACCTGTGCGCGACCGGCCGCTCAGGAGGTGGCGGGCAGCGCGAGCGCGCTGTCGATCGCCGCATCCAGAAACGCGAGAGTGTCACGGCGGCGTGCGAGCGGATTGCGGTAGGTGCGGTTCCCCTCGGCACCGTCGGTGCGGAGGTGGAGGCTCTCGGCGATGATCGGCTGCCAACGCGAGTCGAACGTTCTCAACGCGTAACGGCCGGCTCCGCATTTGGAGGTCATCGTTCCGGTCGCGAGCAGGTGGTGAAGGCGGCTCACCCCGAGCACTGCCCATACCGGGAACCACGGGGTCAGCCCCACGGCGAGCGACAGCGGATGCGCTCTCCGCGAGCGCTCCCACCACGGCCGCCAATAGCCGCGCACATTGTCCACGGTGAAGTCGCGCAAGGCCGTTCGATCCGCCCACACCTCGATGTCATCCGGCCGCGGGCCGCGAACCGTGATCCCGTGCCAGGCCAGCTCGCAGAACGTCACCGGGTTGATACCGGAGCGACCGGAGGCGGTGAACCGGCTCTCCTGGGCGCAGGGAACATCGGGGCACTCGATCGGCCCCGCGGCGAGATCCGTCCAATTCAGGACGGCGCCATCGAAATTCGGCCGCGGTGCCGCGCGGACCGTGCGACGGTGCGCCTCGGCCAAGCCTGTCATCTCCGGCGAGTCCGGCTCGACGCGCTGATCGGTGACCGCGACGAAGTCGATATCGCTCGCGGTGGTGAGCCGCCCTCGCCCGGCGCCGTGGGCATGGAAATCGCCCAACGCGACGGAACCGACCAGATAGAAGCCGGTGACCAAACCCGGCGACAACTCGTCGACAGCGGTGAGGAACAGCCCCACACTGCACGCGACCTCGGCCGGAAGATCGTCGATGGACATGCCGCCAACCTACCGTTCGGCCGCCCTCGACCACAGCGACGAATCGGCCTGCTGGACAAGGTGGGACGGCTCCGCGACGCGGCACACAAAGATACACTGCCACAACGGATTAGACGTTCCACACCGCCGACCGCACGCTGGGACGGCACCGGGCTAAGGTCGATCCATGGCGCAGATCCCTCGACTTCCCGGATTGGGCTTGGCCGATGCCGATTGGCTGGTGACCGCGGCATTGACGGTCGCCTCCGAACACCGATTTCCGCCGCTGGCGGTGGCGGTGACCGATGTGAGCGGCGCGGTGATCGCGCTGCGACGGGCGGACGGCGGGATGCCGATGACGAGTCGGCTCGCGGTGGCCAAGGCGCGCACCGCACTCCTCACGCTGCATCCCTCGGGACAACTCCCCCTGCCGGGTGAGATCGTCGACAGCATTCAGCATCTCTTCGACGGCGACTACATTCCGTTCGCGGGTGGCGTGCTCGTCACCGAGAACGGGGTGATCCTCGGGGCGGCCGGGGCATCGGGCGCTCATGCGACCCAGGATGAGGAAGCCGTCCAGGCCGCCGTCGAGCGCTGGCATGAATACCGTTCGCACACAGCCTGATTCGTAGCAGTCCTTCACGCCGCGTCGGGTGTCGATCGAGAAGTAGCGAGCCCGAACTCGGCGCATTCGTCGTCCTGTTCGGGCCGCCCGCCACTGACCGCGACCGCGCCGAGTACGACACCGTCGCGACGAATCAGCCGCGAGCCCGCGCCCACCACGATCGGTGCCGGTGACAACCGATCGATGCGATCGAACAGGGCGGGCCAGGCTTTCTGGAGCTGCTGCAGTTCACCGCCGTCGCGATGGAACAGAGCGACGCCGGCGGCCTTCGCGGGGGCGATCCGAGCCGAGAGCGGTGGAGCACCGTCCATCCGATCCAGCACTCGCACATGCCCACCCTCGTCCACGACGGCCACGGTCACTCGGGCACCCAATTTCGCAGCGCGAGAGCGTATCTGGGCACTGATGGCGTGTGCTTCATCCAGCGTGAGCACCATTTTCTCCACCTCCGACAATCGTTGGACCACCCAACGATTTACCCAGGCGACGGTACTCCACATTCGTTGGCCCGTCCAACGAATCCACTAGACTTCACGCATGGACGACACACCCGCACGGCTGCGTGGCAAACCGAGTTGGCTGGTCAGCAAGACCGCGGCACTCGCCCAGCGGCATATCGGAGAAGCCATGTCGGCGGCCGGCGCCCGCGGCTACCACTTCGCGATTCTGGCCGCACTCGACGAGTTCGGGCCGGCCAGCCAAGTGGCGATCGGCCGGCGGTGCCGCATCGACCGCAGCGATATGCACGCCATGCTGACCGAGCTCGAGTCGCAGAAATACGTTGCGCGACAACCCGATCCGGACGACCGCCGCCGCAACCTGATCACCCTCACCGCAGCCGGCGAACGACGACTGCACGAACTGGACGCCGCATTGACCGCCGCCCAGGACGAGATATTCGGCGGACTGACGACGCCGGAGCGCGACCGCCTGATCCGGCTGCTGACCCGCGTGCTGGACCGACACGGGAACGACTAGCAAGACCGGCCGAGCACGCAAAGCGACCACGGGTGGTCCCTACCGTCTGCGAGTTACGATTGGCGGCATGGTCCTGCGCGGTATCGACCGCCCCGACCTCCCCGAATACATGACGTGGGAGGAACTGGAACGGCTTCCGGCGGACGTGGCGGACCAGATCGAGCTGTGGGAAGGGCGGATCGTGTGGTTGCCCTGCGGCCCACGCGAGCATCAGCGCTTCACCCGCCGGCTGACGAACGAATTCGAGCGCTGTGTGCGCGAGGACATGAGCCTGCGCCCGGATCGATGCTGGGAGGCGGAAGCCGAAACGAATGTCTTCCTCGGCCGCGCGGGCAAGAACGACTTCCTCACTCCCGATTTTCTCGTACACCGATGCTTGCCGCCCTATGCCGATGTCCGCGCTGCGGACACGGTTCTGGTCGGAGAGGTGCGGTCACCGTCGAACAGCCAAACCGATATGGAAGCGAAGAAAGCCCGGTACGCGAGCGCCGGAATTCCCTGGTATTGGGAAGTGACGCTACAACGCGACGTGAGTTCGATCGATGTCGTTCGCGCCTACGGGCTCGAAGTCGGTCACGCGCGGCTGCCGGACGGTGTGACGCCGTTACGACCGGCCAACTATCTGCTCGTCGGCGAATGGACACACAACGACGAGGCGGGCATTGCCTTCGGACACCCCTTCGATATCACGATGCCCTGGTCTGCCCTCGCCTTCTGAATCCGCCTTCCACACCCCCTCCGGAGTCTCCGAACGGGTCCGGCCGGCCATCGCGTACCGGCACGAAACCCGTTCTCGCGGAGAGTGACCAGCGGACTCAGGCGCGTGGGTTGCGGCCGAGGTAGCGCAGGAGGGTGTCGGTGGGGGTGTCGCCGGGCTCGGCATCCAGCACCGCCGCATAGGCGCCCCACTGGCGCAGCGGTTCGATCAGATCGGTTGCGGCAGTGAGGAGATGGGTGGCCAGGGTGTCGGTGAGCGGGGACGGCCGGCCGGTGGCGATCGCGATGTCCCAGGCGTGGACGGCGGCATCCAAGGCGGCCATGACGGCGGCGACGGGGGTCGGGAGGGCGCCGTGCGGGAGCGGGGTGGGGACGGTTTCGGCGGCGTCGGTGACGGTGGCCCAGGCGGTGGCGGTCTGGTCGAGGGCGGCGGAGATCAGCTCCACGCCGGTGCCGTCCAGCGAGCCGGAAGGGGCGAAGGGGTCGTAGGCGGGACCGGCGCCCACGCCGAGGGCGGCGGCGAAGGCGAGCTGATCACCGGCGGCGTGCTGGACGACCTGCGTGACGGTCCACTGCGAGCACGGGGTGGGCAGGTCCCACTGGGCGGCGCCGATTCCGGCGACCGCGTCGGCGAGAGCGCGGTAGGAGTCGGCGACGACGTCACGCCAGACCGGGGCGAGAGCGGCGGCGGGGGCAACGGAGGTGGCGTTCATCGGAGAGCCTTTCGTTCTTCGTTTTCAACGTTGAACTCAGACTATGCGGCTATTAGGCTTGTTTCCTTCCTAATAATCCGCCGCCGGAAAAGGCTTAGATGTGACCTCCACCACAACTCGCGTGCTGCGCCTGCTGTCGCTGTTGCAGGACCGCACATATACCGGCCGGGAGCTGGCGCAACGCCTCGATGTGAGCGACCGGACCCTGCGTCAGGACATCGCCCGGTTGCGGGAACTCGGCTATCCGGTCCATGCCGAACGCGGCGCGGTCGGCGGCTATCGGATCGGCCAGGGCAAGACGATGCCGCCGCTGCTGCTCGACGACGACGAGGCGGTCGCGGTGGCGGTGGCGATCGGCCTCGCGGAGGACGGGTCCACCGGAATCGCGGATATCGACGAGAACGTGACGCGGGCGCTCGCCAAGTTGGAGCGGATCCTGCCGGTTCGGTTGCAGCGCAAGGTGACAGCGTTGCGCACGGCCACCGAGATCGGTCCCGCGACGACCGGCTCACGCGAACCCGATGCGCCCGTGCCGGCACAGACCCTCACCACCATCGCGTCCGCGATTCGCGGCACTCGGATCCTGACCGTCGACGGCGGACTGCTCGAACCGTATCGGCTGATCAACTGGCAACGCCGGTGGTATCTCGTCGCCTACGATCTCGAAACCCATGGCTGGCGAGCGCTTCCCGTGGCCGCCGTCGACAGTGTCGCGAGTGGATCCCGCCACTTCGCGGCCCGTACGCTGCCCGCGGACGATCTCGTGGCGTTCGTGCTGCGGGAAATCGCCACGGCCGGTTGGCGAGTCCACGCCCGGGTCACCGTACTGGCGCCGGCCGAAACGGTGATCGCGCGCATCAACCCGGCCGTGGGCGTGGTGGAACCCGTCGACGCACAGTCGTGTGTGTTGTACACCGGGGCGGACACTTTGGAGACGATCGCGATCTACCTGAGCATGCTGATGATGGACTTCCGCGTCGACGGACCGCCGGAGCTCGTGGACCACATCCGGACACTGGGCCGGCGGTATTCATCGGCCGTCCCGCCCGAATGACGCCCGGGCCGCCCGGCACGCGGCTACCTGTGGTTCAGCCCGCGAGGCCTGATCCGATCCGATGAACAGTTCCTGAACGGGGTGCGGATACCGGGGAGGGCTCGCCCGATTCGGCGGGATTCCGCTACCTTGAGTCAGTTCCACCTGATGTCCGGCCGGAAGCTCCTCTCCGATCGGACCTAGACCAGCACGGGAGAGTAGCTCGCATGGCGACGATCGAATACCTCCGAACCGAGCCGGAGCTGCCTCCCGTCGGGATCGTCGACCGCCGGCCGATCACGCCTGCCAAGAAGGCGATCTTCGCGGCCGTCGCCGTCTTCGGTGCGGTGGCCTGGGCGATCCTCGCCGTCGCCCGCGGCGAGAACGTCAACGCGGTATGGATCGTCATCGCGGCGGTGTGCACCTACATCATCGCCTACCAGTTCTACGCGCGGCTGATCGAATGGAAGATCACCAAGCCGCGCGACGACACCGCCACTCCGGCCGAGGAACTGGAGAACGGCACCGACTACATGCCGATGGACCGGCGGGTCCTGTTCGGCCATCATTTCGCCGCCATCGCCGGCGCCGGGCCGCTGGTCGGGCCGGTCCTCGCGGCGCAGATGGGGTATCTGCCGGGCACGCTGTGGATCGTGATCGGCGTCGTGCTCGCGGGCGCCGTCCAGGACTATCTGGTGCTGTGGGCTTCGGTGAAGCGCCGCGGCCGCAGTCTCGGGCAGATGGCTCGTGACGAACTCGGTGTGGTGGGCGGTGTCGCGGCGCTGATCGCGGTGCTGGTGATCATGGTGATTCTGCTGGCCGTGCTGGGCATCGTGGTGGTCAACGCGCTCGCCGCGACCAAGGGCGCCGACGGGCAACTGCACGGCGGCAGCCCGTGGGGTGTGTTCTCGATTTCGATGACGATTCCGATCGCGCTGCTGATGGGTCTGTATCTGCGCTACGCGCGGCCGGGCAAGGTCGGCGAGATCTCCGTCGTCGGATTCGTCCTGTTGCTGCTGGCCATCGTCTCCGGGCGCTGGGTGTCGGAATCCGGCTGGGGCCGTGATCTGTTCACCCTCTCCGGCACCACCATCGCGTGGATGCTGATCATCTACGGCTTCATCGCCTCGGTGCTGCCGGTCTGGCTGTTGCTGGCGCCGCGCGACTATCTGTCTACGTTCATGAAGGTCGGCACGATCGTGCTGCTGGCGCTGGGCGTGGTGATCACCATGCCGGTGCTGCACGCACCCGCGGTCTCCCAGTTCGCCGGGAACTCCAAGGGGCCGGCGTTCGCGGGCAGCCTCTTCCCGTTCCTGTTCATCACCATCGCCTGCGGTGCGCTCTCCGGATTCCACGCCCTGGTGTCCTCGGGCACCACGCCGAAACTGCTCGAAAAGCAGTCGCAGGCACGGATGATCGGCTACGGCGGCATGCTGATGGAGTCGTTCGTCGCGGTGATGGCGATCATCGCGGCCAGCATTCTCGACCAGCATCTGTACTTCGCGATGAACACCGGCGGCCTCACCAGCGCGCAGGCCGCCGCGGACAAGGTGAACGCCCTCGGGCTCGGCGGGACACCGATCACGGCGAACGAGTTGAACCAGGCCGCCCACGACGTGGGTGAACAGGCGATCTACTCGCGCACCGGCGGCGCGCCCACACTGGCCGTCGGCATGGCCGAGGTGATGCACAACTTCATCGGCGGTGCCGCGATGAAGTCGTTCTGGTACCACTTCGCGATCATGTTCGAGGCGCTGTTCATCCTGACCACCATCGATGCCGGCACCCGCGTCGCGCGCTTCATGCTCTCGGACACGCTCGGCAACCTCGGCGGCCCGGCCCGCAAGTTCAAGGATCCGTCCTGGCGGCCGGGAGCGTGGCTGTGCACCTTCGTCGTGGTCGCCGCCTGGGGTTCGGTGCTGTTGATGGGCGTCACCGATCCGCTCGGCGGTATCTACACGCTGTATCCGCTGTTCGGTATCGCCAATCAGCTGCTGGCCGCGGTCGCGCTGACGGTGGTGTTGGTGATCGTGATGAAGAAGAGGCTGTGGAAGTGGGCCTGGATTCCGGCGCTGCCGCTGATCTGGGATCTCATCGTCACCATGACGGCCTCGTGGCAGAAGATCTTCTCCGGCGACAAGAACATCGGCTACTGGACCCAGCACCGCATCTACAGCGACGCGCGTGACGCCGGGAAGGTGCTCGCACCGGCCAAGAGCATGGCCGATATGGACAAGGTCGTGCGCAACACGTTCATCCAGGGCTCACTGTCGATCATCTTCGCGGTGCTGGTGTTGATCGTCGCCGTGGTCGGTGTGATCGTGTGCGTTCAGGCGGTGCGGCGCGGTGGTGGAGCCACCACCGAGACTCCGGAAGTGCCGTCGAAGATCTTCGGGCCCTCGGGCTTCCTCACCACCAAGGCCGAGAAGGAGGTGCAGCGCGAATGGGAGGAACTGGAACGCACGGGAGCGGTGAAGGTCCCCGGAGCAGCGCACGCGTCGACTCCGGAACCGGCTTCCTAGCAAGCGAATTCGAGGGTTCCGGCGCGGCGGCAGATGCCGCGCCGGCCCCGTCCGCCGCCACGGAGGCGAGAACGCACCGGCGTGCCGTGGCGGTTCTCCGGGCGCCGCTGCGTGCGGTGCGGGCGGCAGCCCGCTATCTGAACGCGGTGCTCGGCGGGCAGGACTATCCGCGCTATGTGGAACATCTGCGCCGCCGCCACCCCGATCGGCCGATTCCGAGCGAGCGCGAGTACTGGCGAGAGCGGCACGCCGCGGCCGATCGCAACCCCGGGACCCGGTGTTGCTGAGCTCGCCGGTCGCGGTGTGATCTGCGACCGACCCCCGCACAACTCATCCGGCGACTCCCGCCCACCCGAAATCCTTGCGACGCTGCGGAATAGGCCCTTTGCGGCGGTTATACGCAGCTGCTCTCAGTCGACCGATCATTGATAGCACGCAGCTATGTCGCTGAAACGTTGTCCCTCGGGGGTAGTTGTCTGATTCCCGCTAGCGCAGGCGGCCTCGGGCTGACAAGGTGGACTGCGTGAGTGTGAACGGTCTGGACTTCGAGCGCTGTTATCGAGCGGTGGCCACCCGCGATGCCCGTTTCGACGGTCATTTCGTCACGGCAGTGCGCACCACCGGAATCTACTGTCGGCCATCGTGTCCTGCTATCACTCCGAAGCGTACGAATGTCACGTTCCTTCCCACCGCTGCCGCCGCGCAACAGAACGGCTTTCGCGCCTGCCGCCGGTGCCTGCCCGATGCCGCGCCCGGCTCACCGTTGTGGAACACCCGCGCCGATCTGGCCGCGCGGGCGATGCGGCTGATCGCCGACGGAGTGATCGAACGCAGCGGCGTGCCCGGCCTGGCCGACAAACTCGGCTATTCGCAGCGGCAACTGACCCGGGTACTCACCGCCGAACTCGGCGCCGGTCCGCTCGCCCTGGCCCGCGCCCATCGCGCCCACACCGCCCGGCTGCTCATCCAGACCACGCGAATGCCCATGTCCGACATCGCCTTCGCGGCCGGGTTCGCCAGCATCCGGCAGTTCAACGACACCGTGCGCGAGGTGTTCGTGGTGAGTCCGACCGTCCTGCGCGAAGAGGCGCGGCGGTTGCGCGGCGACACCCTGCCCGCCACCAACGGCGCCCTCACCCTGCGCCTGCCCTATCGCGAACCGCTCGATGCGAGCTGGCTCGAATGGTTCCTCTCCGCCCATGCGGTCCCCGGGCTGGAGAGCTGGGAGGACGGCGTCTACACACGCAGCCTGCGCACCCCGCACGGACATGCCACGGTGCGCGCGAGTATCCACCCCGGCCATGTGCGTGCGAGTCTGGCGCTGCACGATATGCGCGATCTGGCGCCGACGGTCGCGCGGATCCGGCATCTGCTCGACCTGGACGCCGATCCGGTCGGAATCGACGCCGCCCTCACCGAGGGCTTCGGGCCCGGTGCGCCGGCGATCAGCGCGGGCATCCGCGTGCCCGGCTGCCTGGACGGCTCGGAGTTGTTGCTGCGCACCATGATCGGACAGCAGATCTCGGTGTCGGCGGCGACCACGCACACCGCCCGCCTCGTCGACGCGCTCGGTGACAATGTCAACGGCCCGATGCCGCGGCTCTTCCCCACCGCCGAGGCCATCGCCGAACGGGGCGCCGACGTGCTGACCGGACCGGCCCGCCGGACCGCCTCGATCGTCGGGGCCGCCCGCGCGCTCGCCTCGGGTGACCTGCGACTGCACGCCGGCCGGACCGCCGCCGACGTACGCCGCGATCTGCTCGCCATCGACGGGGTCGGCCCGTGGACGGCCGACTACGTGACGATGCGCCTGCTCGCCGACCCGGACATCCTGCTGCATACCGATCTCGTGGTCCGGCAGGGCGCGGCCCAGTACGGGATCGATCTCACCGATACGTCGCGCTGGGCGCCGTGGCGGTCGTATCTGTCGATGCATCTGTGGAAGCGCGCGCTCTCCGAACGCACCGCGGTGGCCACGACCGCGCGAGCGGCATCGGCGCGCAACGGCGGATACCCCGCCGGCCGCGACGACGCCACCCGGCCCACACCTGCCCGTGCCGCACTCGACCGTCGTGGCGACGCCGCCCGTCCCGGGGCCGCTGCCGCCGACGCCGGCCGTCGCACGGCCTATCTGGGCGCGCGGCGATGAACACCGCCGATTACGCGACGGTCCCGACCCCGATCGGGCCGTTCACGGTGATCGCCGATGCCGACGGAGCGGTCCTGGCCTCCGGCTGGACCGCCGATGCGGAGGGGCTGCGCGGTCTCGTCCATCCGCAACTGCGACCTGCCGCGCTGCGCCGCTACGACGCCCTCGACGAGCTCACCGACACCGTCGAGCGATATCACCAGGGCGAACTGGACGCCATCGACGGAGTGGCGGTGCGGCAGGTATCCGGCCCGTTCCTCGAACACGCCTGGTCGGTGCTGCGGGCGGTACCGGCCGGCGCGCCGATCACCTACACCGCGTTCGCACTCCGGTCCGGCCGCCCGGAGGCCGTGCGCGCCGCCGCCAACGCCTGTGCGCGCAACGCGGCCGCGCTGTTCGTTCCGTGCCACCGGATTCTGCGGACGGACGGCTCGCTCGGCGGCTTCCGCTGGGGGCTGGGCTGTAAACGCTGGCTGCTCGCCCACGAGCGGGCGGCGGAAGACAAGGCCCAGCTCACGCGCTGAACTGTCGGGGTGATCCCCGATCCGGCCCGCCGAACCCGTGCCGAACAGTCGGTCCGGCGGGCAGAATGCGGAACGACGAAGGAGTTCTGCATGGAAACGATCGTGTCGGTCACAGGTGGCAAGGTCCGCGGCAGCACCGAGAACGAAGTGAGCGCATTCCTCGGCATCCCCTACGCGGCCGCGCCCGTGGGTCCGGCCCGATTCGATCTGCCGCGGCCGGTCCCGGAATGGGACGGCGTGCGCGACGCGCTGACCTACGGCGCGACCTGTGCGCAATCGCCCTATCCCGCGCCGATCCACGCGCTGATCGGCAGCGACGGATTGCCCGGTGACGAATACCTGAATCTGAACGTATGGACGCCCGATGTCGGCGGATCCGGCCTGCCGGTCATGGTGTGGATTCACGGCGGGGCCTTCACCCGCGGCTCCAATGCCCGCACCATGTACGACGGCAGTACGTTCGCCCGCGACGGGGTCGTGGTGGTGTCGATCAACTATCGGCTCGGGATCTCCGGCTTCGCCGCCGTGCCCGGCGCACCGCTCAACCGCGGCCTGCACGACCAGATCTTCGCGCTGCGCTGGGTGCGCGAGAATATCGCGGCGTTCGGTGGCGACCCCGACACTGTGACCGTCTTCGGCGAATCGGCGGGCGGAATGAGTGTGGTCGACCTGCTGACCGCCGCGCCCGCGCGCGGACTGTTCCACCGCGCGATCGTGCAGAGCGGCAACGGATCCGCGGTCGCCGAGGCCGCCGACGCCGTCAAGGTCGCCGAAAACCTCGCTCGCATACTGGGAATCGAGCCGACGGCCGCGGCCTTCGGCGAACTCGGACCCGACCGGCTGCGGACCGCGCAGGACGCGGTGGCGCTGGAGTTGATCACCAATCCGGATCCGAACCGGTGGGGCCGCACGATCATCGACAACGGCCTCGGGATTCTGAGCTTCTTCCCGGTGATCGACGGCGAACTCATCGAGGACCGGCCCGTCGACGTGCTGGACCGCTCCACCGGCCACGCCGTGCCGTTGATCATCGGCTGGACGGCCGAGGAATTCCGGTTCTTCACCTTCCCGACCGGCATCGCGGCCACGCTCACCGACGAGACGCTGGGGCCGGTGCTGTCTCGCTACGGCATCGACCCCGCCGTGGTGGACGTCTATGCCGGGCAGCGGCCGCAGGCCACACCCGCCGACCTCTTCGCGGCCGTGATCACCGATATGGTCTTCCGCGACGATTCCATGCGCATCGCGGCCGCCAACGCCGCCGCCGGGGCACCGACGCACGTGTACGAATTCGGCTGGCGCAGTGAGGTTCTCGACCTCGGCGCCTGTCATGTGCTGGAGATCCCGTTCGTCTTCGACAAACTCACCGAGGCACATCCGCTGACCGGACCGAACCCGCCGCAGCCGCTGGCCGACGAAATCCACCGGGCCTGGGTCGATTTCGCGACGCACGGCGATCCCGGTTGGAGGCCGTTCGGAACCGACCGGCAGGTGCGCAGATTCGACTTTCCGGACTCGACCACCGTGCCGGATCCGCACGCCGCGGAGCTACGGGCGCTGCGCGAATCGGGTAGCCGGTTGCGCCGCGGGTGATCAGGCGACGATCGTGCGCAGCCGGGAGCCGGTCGGTTCCCGGATCACATGGAGGCGGCTGGGGATGCGCTGACGCATCTCGTCGACGTGGCTGACCACGCCGACTACCCTTCCGCCCGAACGCAATTCGTCCAGCACACCCATCACGGCGTCGAGGGTGTCGGCGTCGAGGCTGCCGAAACCCTCATCGATGAAGAGGGTGTCGAGGACCAGGCCACCGGATTCCGCCGCGACCACATCGGCGAGGCCGAGCGCCAGTGACAGCGAGGCCATGAAGGTTTCGCCACCGGACAGTGTTTTCGCGGGACGGACGGCGCCGGTGTAGTCGTCGCGGATGTCCAGGCCGAGACCGCCGCGGCGGCCGCGCGGACCGGCCGCATCGGAGTGGACGAATTCGTAGCGGCCGCCCGACATCCGCCGCAGGCGTGCCGAACCGGCGATCGCGACCTCCTCCAGCCGCGCGGCGAGCACATAGGAGCGCAGGGACATGCGACGGTTGTTGGCGCCGCGTCCCGCGACCACATCGGCGAGCCCTTCGAGTTCAGTGTGCGCCTGCTGCAGCGGCGCGAT
>NZ_BAFW01000210.1 GCF_000308535.1 Nocardia cerradoensis NBRC 101014
AGGGCCGAGACCCCGCCGGAGCGAAGCGGAGGCCAAAGATACAGGTCATGTTCTGATAACGCGCCGGGCGGGTTGGTCGGAATTGCCGAGCGGTGCAGGCAAGATCACACCCACGGCTGTACAACACGGCGGCACTGTCTTTAGAGTGTCGCGAAGCGATGCCCCCATCGCGCGATGTTCTCGCATCGCATGACGAGGTAACCCCGAGGTTAAGGACGGCAACACCAGTGCTTCGCACCAGAGGAACGCGGTTCGCATTGTCCGTGCTGGCCCTGACAGCCGGCGCGACACTCGCCGCGTCGACGATCGCGGTTGCCGAACCGGCACCCAAGCCCCAGGCCGCCGATGTCCCGCTGGTCCCGGAGGGCGTTCCGG
>NZ_BAFW01000209.1 GCF_000308535.1 Nocardia cerradoensis NBRC 101014
GGCGGACAGCCGGACCGCCGCGGCCGCGATGCGTTCGTCGGTCGCGGTCAGCGCGATGCGCACGTGCTGGGTGCCGGTGGGACCGTAGAAGTCACCGGGTGCGGCGAGGATGCCACGCTCGGCGAGCCAGTCCAGCGTGGTGCGGCAGTCCTCGCCGCGCGTGGACCACAGATACAGGCCGGCCTCGGAGTGGTCGATGCGGAAACCCGCCTCCACCAACGCCTTTCGCAGCACCTCGCGACGGGCGCGGTAACGTTCGCGCTGCTGCGCCTCGTGCCGGTCGTCGGCCAGCGCCGCGGTCATCGCGGCCTGGATCGGATACGGGACCATCATGCCCGAATGCTTGCGCACCTCCAGCAACTCCCGGATCAGCTCGACGTCGCCGGTCACGAAACCGGCCCGATAGCTGGCCAGATTCGACGTCTTCGACAGCGAGTGGATGGCCAGCAGACCGGTGTGGTCGCCGTCGCTGACGCGCGGGTCGAGGATGGACACCGCCTCGGCATCCCAGGTCAGACCCAGGTAGCACTCGTCGGAGGCGACGATCGCGCCGCGTTCGCGGGCGAAGGACACCACCTTGCGCAGATGGTCGATGCCGAGCACCCGGCCGGTGGGGTTGGACGGCGAGTTCAGATAGATCAGCGCCGGTGATTCCGGGCCCAGCCGAGTCATCCCGTCCGCGCGCAGAATTCGCGAACCCGACAGCAGCGCACCCACCTCGTAGGTCGGATACGCCACCTCGGGAATCACCACCAGATCCGCGGCGCCGAGGCCGAGCAGTCGCGGCAATCCGGCGATCAGTTCCTTGGTGCCGATCACCGGCAGCACCGCATCGGAGTCGATACCGGACATGCCGAAGCGGCGCGCGACCGCCGCCACCGCGGCCTCCCGCAGTTCGGGGGTGCCGTAGGTGGCGGGATAACCGGGAACATCGGCGGCCGAGTCCAGCGCCGCGCGGATCAGCGGGTCGACCGGGTCGACCGGCGTACCCACCGACAGGTCGACGATGCCGTCGGGATGCGCCGCGGCGCGAGCCTTGGCCCCGGCGATGGTGTCCCAGGGAAAATCGGGCAGCAGACTGCTGACCCGCACACGATCGCGGATCACCGAAACGCTGCCTACTCGTTCGCCATCGGCGGCAGCGCGGCGATGAACGGCACGTCGTAGTCGGTCTTGCCGACCTTGGTTGCGCCGCCGGGCGAGCCGAGGTCGTCGAAGAAGTCGACGTTCGCGTTGATGTACCCGCTCCACTGGTCCGGGGTGTCGTCCTCGTAGAAGATCGCTTCCACCGGGCACACCGGCTCACATGCACCACAGTCCACGCACTCGTCGGGTTGGATGTACAGCATGCGATTGCCCTCGTAGATGCAGTCCACGGGGCATTCCTCGATGCACGCCTTGTCCTTCACGTCAACGCACGGTTCAGCGATGATGTACGGCACTGCCGTTCTCCTAGTCTGTCCTTGCCTGCGGGACACTTCCGCCCGCGCAACAGTATCCCGGCGACTCACATTACAACTGGTCAGCCTTGCCTAACTTGTCGATCCCGACGGGATGCGACACACCGTGTCCGGCGATGTTCTCCGGGCCGGTCCGGCGGTGTTCTCCGCGCCGGCTCGGCGGTGTCCGATTCGCCGTGTTCGCCGCGTCCGGTTCACCGGGGCCACTGGGTGCGCGGCGCCGCCTCCGGAGTTCCGGGACTCCGGTACGGAAGCGGCGCCGCGTCGCGATCAGCCGACCGTCAGCGGCAGGGCCGACACCTGGTGTTTCGGGATCCCGTAGGTGGTGGTGCGCTCCCGCACCGGGCGACCGATCCCGGCGCCGATCTCGACCAGTTCGGCCACCGATTTCGCCGAGCCGTGCTCCGATCCGGCCATCCGGGAAATGGTCTCCTCCATCAACGTACCGCCCAGATCGTTGGCGCCGCCGTTGAGCATCACCTGGGTGCCGGTGATGCCCAGCTTCACCCAGCTGGTCTGGATATTGGCGATGCGCCCGTGCAGCATGATGCGCGCCAGCGCGTGCGCCGCGCGGTTGTCCCGGATCGTCGGCCCCGGCCGCGACGCACCCGCCAGATACAGCGGCGCGCTCTGGTGCACGAACGGCAGCAGCACGAATTCGGTGAACCCACCGGTCTCATCCTGAATGCCGCGCAGCACCCGCAGGTGGCCCACCCAGTGCTTCGGATTGTCGACGTGGCCGTACATCATCGTCGAACTCGACCGAATGCCCAGTTTGTGCGCGGTGGTGATGACGTCGATCCATGCCGAGGTGGGCAGCTTGCCCTTGGTGAGCACCCAGCGCACCTCGTCGTCGAGGATCTCCGCGGCGGTGCCCGGAATCGTATCCAGCCCGGCCTCTTTCAGCGCCGAGAGCCAATCGTGCACGCTCTGCCCGCCGCGCGAGGCGCCGTTGACGATCTCCATCGGGCTGAAGGCGTGCACATGCATCGACGGCACCCGCTTCTTGACCGCCCGCACCAGATCGGCGTACCCGGTCACCGGCAGGTCGGGGTCGATACCGCCCTGCATGCACACCTCGGTGGCGCCCTCCACATACGCCTCCCAGGCGCGTTCGGCGACCTCGTCGGCGGACAGGGTGAACGCGTCGGCATCGCCCTTGCGCTGCGCGAACGCGCAGAACCGGCACCCGGTGTAGCAGATGTTGGTGAAGTTGATATTCCGGTTCACCACATAGGTGACGTCGTCGCCGACGGTATCGCGGCGCAGCTGATCGGCCAGGGCGGCGATGGCGTCGAGTTCCGGGCCGTCGGCGGTGGCCAGCGCCAGGTACTGCTCGTCGGTGAGTCCGGCCGGATCCTGCTCCGCGGCGCGCAGGGCGCTCAGCACGTCGGTATCGAGCTTCACCGGCGCGCTGAGCGAAAGTACTTGTTCCCGAACGGTTTCCCAGTCGCCGAAGGCGCCGAGGCCGTCGCTGTCCAGCCCGGAATCGCTGCGGGACTCGGTGTTGCGGCCCTCGGTGTCGATGGCGGTGTTGAGATCCACCCGGCCCAGCGACTCCCAGGACTGGTCGGGTTCCTGCCACGGACGACCGGACGGATTCACGTCGCGAGCCAGGCCGGTGCGCGGATCGGCCAGTGCGGCAACATGTCCCAGCACCCGCGGGTCGATCCAGGGATTGCCGGCGAGCACATATTTCGGATGGGCCGTCAGCCGCTCGGTCAGCGTGTAACCGGCCTGTGCGGTCACCTCGGCGAGGACGTCGAGGTTCGGCCACGGCCGCTCCGGATTCACGTGATCCGGGGTCAGTGGCGACACCCCGCCCCAGTCGTCGATGCCGGCGTCGATCAGGGCCCGGCACTCGTCGAGCGACACCAGATTCGGCGGGGCCTGAATCCGCATCTTGGGCCCCAGCAGCAGCCGGGTCACCGCGATCGTGGCGCGGAATTCCGCCAGATCGGCGTCGGGAGTGTCGCGCATGGCGGTATCGGACTTGGCCAGGAAGTTCTGCACGATCACCTCCTGCACATGCCCGAATGCCTTGTGCGACTTACGGATCGCGAGGATCGAGTCGACGCGCTCGGCGTAGGTCTCACCGATGCCGACGAGGATGCCGGTGGTGAACGGAATGCTCAGCCGCCCCGCATCGGTGAGGGCACGCAGCCGGACCTGCGGATCCTTGTCCGGGCTGCCGTAATGCGCCTGACCACGCTCGGTGAACAGGCGCTCGGAGGTGGTTTCCAGCATCATGCCCATCGACGGGGCGACCGGCTTGAGCCGCGACATCTCCGCCCAGCTCATCACCCCCGGATTCAGATGCGGCAGCAGACCGGTTTCCTCGAGCACCCGGATCGACATGGCACGCACATAGTCGAGCGTGGAATCGTAGCCCCGCTCGTCCAGCCACTGCCGCGCCTCCGGCCAGCGGTCCTCCGGGCGGTCACCCAGCGTGAAAAGCGCTTCCTTACAACCCAATTCGGCACCCTTGCGGGCGATCTCGAGCACCTCGTCGGGTTCGAGATACATGCCGTGACCTTCGGCGCGCAGCTTGCCGGGCACCGTCACGAACGTGCAGTAATGACATTTGTCGCGACACAGGCGGGTCAGCGGAATGAACACCTTGCGCGAATAGGTGATGGGCAGGGTGTCCCCGGAGTACGTCTCCCGCAATCCCGCGTCCCGCACCCGTACCGCGGACGCGGACAGATCCTCGAGATCCGCACCGCGTGCGTGCAGGAGCACCACGGCCTCGTCGAGATTGAGCGTCGCCCCGTCGCGCGCACGCCGCAAGGCTCTGCGCATGGCCGAAGAACTCGGCGGAACGGGCGGTACACCAGGAGTCGGTAGCCCAGTGTGCGGTTGTTCGTTCACGCCGTCGATCATGCGCCAACCATCCGAGTGTTCTCCCTTCGGTGCCCTGTGACGTGAGACAACCCGGCAGCCTTCGCGGGTTATTCCTGCTTCCGGCGACCAGTTTGCCCCCGGGGATTCAGCGTCGACGACTGTGCTGGTGAGAGCGCTACCGGCTAAAATTCCGGTCCCACCGGATACAGACGAGGCGGCGATGCCATGCGATTCGGGTTACACGGTCTGGGAATCGGCTCCGGATCCCGGCCGGAGATCATCGACGCGACCGCCCGGCAGGCCGAACGCCGCGGCTTCGGCACGCTGTGGTGCGGCGAGCACGTCGTGATGGTCGACGAGTCGTCGTCCACCTACCCCTACTCCGACGACGGCCGCATCGCCGTGCCCGCCACCGCCGACTGGCTCGATCCGTTCAGCTGCCTGACCTACGCCGCCGCGGTCACCTCGACCATCCACCTGGCAACCGGCGTCGTCCTGCTCCCCGAGCACAACCCGGTGATCATGGCGAAACAGGCCGCGTCGCTGGACCGGCTCAGCGCGGGCCGATTCCGCCTCGGCATCGGAATCGGCTGGTCCGAGGACGAGTTCGACGCGCTGGGCATCCCCTTCGCGGGGCGAGCCGCGCGCACCGCCGACTACGTCCACGCCATCCGAACCCTGTGGCGCGACGACCCGGCGACCTACGCCTCCGACCACGTCTCCTTCCGCACCATCCGCGTCAACCCGAAACCCACACAAACCCACCTGCCGATCCTCGTCGGCGGAAACAGCGATCGCGCGCTGCGCCGAGTGGCCACCTGGGGTGACGGCTGGTACGGCTTCAACCTCGACACCGTGGCAACAGTCCGCGACCGGCTACACCTGCTGACCCGCTTCTGCACCGACACCGGCCGCGACATCGCCGACCTGTACCTGGCGGTGGCACTCCGCACCCCGACCCGCGCGGACGTCGCCGAACTGAGCGCCCTCGGGGTCACCGAACTCGTGCTGGTGGACACCCCGCCGGAGAGCCCGGACGAGTGCGTCGATTGGGTAGACGGGCTCGCCGACCGCTGGATCACCTGATCGCGGCTGGATCACCGCACCCGACACACGGCTTCACCGGCCGCATCCGGCGATGACCCGAAAATCGCACCGGCCGAGGTCGGTTCGGAGAACGTGCACCGGCCCCGGCGACCGGGTCGTCTCGCGGGACCGTCCCGGATGCCGCATTCCATGTCACGATGGCTGGTATGACCCGGTCGCCGGAGGATTCGCCCGTGCGCACGATCTTGGCGGCGCCGGCGTGGCGGGCCAGTCGGCGGGCTCCGTTGTTGTGGGCGGCCGGGCCGGCGATTTTCTGGGCGTTCGTGCTGGTGGGTGGGCTGATGTGGGCGGTGCTGGACGGCTCGCATCGGGGGTGGGCGCTGGCTCTGGTGGCGGCGGCGGTGGTCGCGGCGGGCTTCAGCGTGGTGGTCGTGCCGATGTGGCGGTATGCCGTGCATCGGTGGGAGGTGACCGAGAGCGCGGTCTATACGCGGACGGGGTGGTTCAACCAGGAGAGCCGGGTCGCGCCGATTACGCGGGTGCAGACGGTCGATACGCATCGGGGGCCGTTGGAGCGGATGTTCGGGTTGGCGACGGTCACGGTCACCACGGCGTCCTCGGCGGGCGCGGTGCGGATCGCGGCGCTGGATCTGGAGGTGGCCGAACGGACGGTGAATCGGCTGACCGATATCGCGGCGATTCATCGGGAGGATGCGACGTGAGCGATTCGCCGGCGGGGGTGGCGGCCGACGAGTGGCGACGGCTGGATATGCGGATGCTGCTCGTGCATCCGGTGCGGGAATTGTTCAAATACATTCCGGTGCTGCTGGGCGCGGTGATCGTGGGAACTCGGAGTGGCGGGCCGGCGTGGAGTCCGGTGGCGGTGGCGACGGTGATCGTGGTGTTCGCGTTGACGCGGTGGTTCACCACCAGTTACCGGATCGGCGCCGATACCGTGCAGCTGCGCCGAGGCCTGCTGCAACGGCGGACCCTGACGGTGCCGCGGTCGCGAATCCGGTCGGTGGACGTGCACGCGGACCTGATGCATCGGCTGCTCGGGCTGGTGGTGCTGGTCATCGGTACCGGACAGCATGCCGATCGGGAGAAGCGGTTTCATCTCGACGGGCTGGATGCGCGGCAGGTGCCCGAATTGCGGGCATTGCTGTTGCGGCCGGCGGAGAACACGCAGCCGGATCCCGCGACGGCAGCCGGTGCTTTCGGCCGGAGCAATTCGGTCCACAACGGGATCAGTGCCGGACGGGCCGCACTGCAGCGAGCCTTGAACGGTGGCGAATCCGGCGCGCTCGCGGACGACGCGATCGAGATCGGGCATTGGCGGCCGCGCTGGGTCCGCTACGCGCCGCTGTCGCTGACCGGCCTGGCCATCGTCGGACCGGTGATCGGCCTGGCCGCGAAGGTCGGCGTCGCCGATGTGCTGGTGCATTCGGAAGCCGTGCGGGACCTCACCGAACACAGTGCGGTGTTCATCGCCCTCGCCGTGACGGGTGCGGTGGTGGTGCTGCTGGTGATCGCGGCCATTGCGGCGTGTATCCGATATCTCACCACGTATTTCGGTCTGCGCGTGCTCGACGACGGCACGGCGTTGCATATCCGCAGTGGCCTGTTCACCACCCGCCAGACCACCCTCGATCTTTCGCGACTGCGCGGTGCGACCGTCAAGGAACCCCTGCTCCTCCGGCTGGCCGGCGGTGCCGAACTCGAAGCCATCATGACCGGCACCAGTCCGCGTCAGAAGCTGCTCCCCCAGGCGCCGCGCGCCGCCGTCGACCGCACCCTGGCCCGGCTTCTCACCAGCCGTTCTCGTCGCGGCACCGCCGCGAGCGAACACGCTGCGCCACAACAACTCTGGGACGACCCCGCAACCGCCGCCGCTCCCGCGTCGGTTGCACTCGAACAGCACGGCCCGCGCGCGCGACGCCGGCGCTACACGCGCGCCTTCATTCCGGTGTGGATTCTTCTCGCCGCCTTCGCCGCGACAGTCCTTGCCGGACGGCATGTTCCACCGTGGGCATGGGTCCTTCCAGTGATGGTGGCGTTCGTGGCGGCGGCCCTGGCACACGATCGCTATCGAGGGCTGGGACATGCGGTGATCCCGTCGGACGGTGAGCGTCCGGTCTGGCTGATCACGCGGCGCGGGGCGCTCGATCGGGACCGTGACTGCCTGGAGGCGCCGGGCGTGATCGGGTGGACCGTCCGGCAGACGTTTTTCCAGCGGCGGGCCGGACTGGCGACGGTGATCGCGGCCAGTGCGGCGGGCAAGAAGAAATACAGCATCGTGGATCTGCCCATCGAACGGGCATGGACGCTGATCGACCAGGTGACGCCCGGCCAGTTGGGCATGCGCGCGGAATACGAGACGACTCCCGTTCCGACACCGGACTCCGTGCCGGACGGCGCCGTCGCGAAACCGCGCGGAGCGTGACGCCGCCCCTCGCTCACAGCGCCTGTCATCGAACCACATGTAATCGACAGTTCTCCTGCGGATACACATATCAGGCCTGAAAATTGGGCGGTATCAGCAGGAATGACGCCGATAAGTGAGCATGAATTCACGCGTCGTGATACAACTCACCTCAGTATTGTGAAAGGTGAGCTTTTATGGATCCGACAGCGAAGCAGCGCGCAGCCCTGGGCCTGATCTGCGATACGTTCACACCGGGCGACGGGCTGAGTCTGCCGTCTGCGACCGAACTCGGCTCCGTGGCGACGGTGTTCGACATCCTGAGCCGCAACCCTCGCCCCGCCGAGAGCAAACAGCTCGCCACCCTGCTCGATCTGTGGGATTCCCGAGTGGCGGGGTTGCTGCTCGGCAACCGTGGGCGCCGCTTCTCGTCGCTGACCGCCGACGAGCGCGAGCGCACCCTCCTGCGCCTCGGCGATTCCCGAATCGCGGTGAAGCGCACCCTGTTCCAGGCGCTCAAGCAGGCCGCTCTGCTGTCCTACAACGTCACGCCCGGCCCGACCGGCAGCCACCCGCTGTGGAAGGCCATCGACTATCCGGGCCCGCCCGGCACCCTCGCCTCGGCTCCGGCCCCTGCTCTGTCCGTGTTGCGTCCGACCGAACCGACCACGTTGACCTGCGACGTCGTCATCGTCGGCTCCGGGGCGGGCGGTGGCACCGCCGCCGCCGTGCTCGCCGAGGCGGGACTCGACGTGATCGTGCTCGAACGCGGAAACTATTACGACGACCGGGATTTCGGCACCGGTGAACTCGACGCTCTGCTCAACCTCTACGCGCCCGGCCCGCCCGCCACCAGTGAAGGTCAGATCACCCTCGTCGCGGGCACCTGCCTGGGCGGCGGCACGGTGGTCAACTGGAGCACATCGCTGCGCACCCCGGACGAGGTGCGCGCCGAATGGGCCGGACTCGGTGCGACCCAGTTCGCGCAGGACGAATACACCACCGCCCTCGACGCGGTGACCGGGCGCCTCGGTGTCAACGATCGCCACTCCCCGCTCTCGGCGCGCGACGGCGTGCTGGAACGTGGCGCCACCGCCCTGGGCTGGCATATCGACACCCTGCCCCGCAATGTCGGCGACGCCTGCGATGCCGGCGTCGAATGCGGCCGCTGCCCCTACGGCTGTCGCGTCGGCGCCAAACAGTCGGTCACCAAGACCTGGCTCGCCGATGCCGCCGCGCACGGCGCCCGATTCGTGGTCGACGCGAACGTGCGGCGCATCCTCGTGAACAACGGTCGCGCCGAGGGTGTTTCGGCCGTCGGTTCGAACGGCACCCCGATCGAGGTGCGGGCCCGCGCGGTGGTCGTGGCCGCCGGCGCGGTGCAGACCCCGGCGCTGCTGAAACGATCGGGATTGCGCAACAAGAACATCGGCAACTATCTGCGACTACATCCGGCCGCCGCGGTCTTCGGCGTCTTCGACGAGCCGATCCGGCCGTGGGAGGGCGGTATGCAGGCGCGGATCAGCCGTCAGCATCGCGATCTGGACGGCAACGGCTACGGCGTCATCTACGAGACCGGTCCCATCCATCCCGGTATGGGCGTCGGCTTCATGAACTGGCGTGGCGCGGCGGCCTACCGGGCGAATCTGCTGGAGCTGAACAGGTCGGTGGCGCTGGGTGTGATCACCCGCGACCGCGACCACGGCAGTGTCGGCGTCGACAAGAACGGCGAACCGGTGGTCTCCTACCGGCTCTCCGCGCACGATCGCGGCCATCTGCACACCGGAATCACCGGCGCCGCACAGATACTCGAGGCCGCCGGAGCTCGCCGCATCTACTCCGGGCAGCAGGCCGGCCCCGCCTACGAACCCGGCCGCACCGGATCGCACGCCGAATTCGCCGCCGCCTGCGCCGCCGCCGGCTATGAGCCCGGGCAGTGCGCGATGGGCGCGCTGCACATCATGGGTTCGGCGCGGATGGGCGGTTCACCGGACATGTCGGCGGTCGACCCCGACGGCGCCACCTGGGATGTGAACAACATCGTCGTCGCCGACGCGTCCTGCTTCCCCACCGCCTCCGGAGTGAATCCGATGGTCTCGATCGAGGCGATCGCCTACATGAACGCGAAACGCCTTGCGGCGCGGCTGCACTGAGCCCGGGTCAGAGCCCTCGAATGCCGTCCAGCAGCGCCTGTAGCAGGCCGAGGTCGGAGGCCTCGTCCTGACGGGGCTGGCGGTATTCGAGGCGGCCGTCGTCGATCAGATCGCCGACGAGCACCTTGGTCATGGTCAGCGGAAGTTCCAGCCGCGCGGCGACTTCCGCGACCGACTGCGGTGTGCGGCACAACTCCACGATGGCGGCGTATTCGGGTTCGTGGCGGCGCAACGCCGCGCCCCGGCCGATATCGACGACCAGGGTCAGCATATCCAGTTCCGGCCGGTTGCTGCGGCCACGTCCCTGCGTGACCGCGTACAACCGGACCAGGGGGCCGGCCTCGTCGTCGAACCAGGCGTCACCGTCGTTCACGGTGACTCATCGTCGGTCGACGGCGAGATGTGAACCGACCCGTTGCACGGTCTGGTTCATCGCGTACGCGACCATGCCCAGATCGGCGTTGTCCGCGGCCAGCAGGCCCAAGCACGCGTTGTCACCCGCGGCGGTGATGAACAGCACCGCCCGGTCGAGTTCCACCATGGTCTGACAGACACCGCCGGCGTCGAAATGATGGCCGGCGCTGCGGGCCAGGCTGTGCAGTGCGGAAGCCATCGCACAGAATCGCTCGGCGTCGGAGTTCTCCAGCTCCGAGGAGTTGCCCAGCAGCAGTCCGTCGGTGGACAGCAATACCGCGTAGCGGACACCGGTGAGACCCTTCACCAGATCGTCGAGCAGCCAGCCGACGTCACTTCGGTTGGGATTAGCCATCTTCACCCTCGTCTGTGTCGAAATGTGATGCCGTGGAGCCGGTTTCGGCAGCGGGTCGGCGGCCCTGCCGGGTGCCCTGCTCGACGGCGCTGATCAGGTTGCGAGCTTGGTCGGCGGTGCGTTGCCGAACGGTATTCGTGCCGGCCGCGGGCGTCTCGTCGCGATCGGCCGAACGCACCCGGCGCGGCAGCGGCGGACGACCCTCCCCGGCGCGAACCACGCCCGGGCTGGTCACCGGCGCGCCGAACACTCCGGTCGCGGGTGCGGAATCGATACGCTCCGAGACCGAGGTGAACCAGGCCGAGCGGCGTGGGCTCAGGTCCGGATCCGCGGCGGGCGGCGGCGCGACGTCGGTCGCCGACGGAACATCCTCGGCGACAATCACTTCCGCACGGGCAGCGGACGCATTGGTCACCGGGCCCAGGACGGCGAACTCCCCGGTGGCGGGTCCCGGATCCTCGAAATCCGTGCCGTTCACCGCACCGGCTTCCAGCACCGGCGTGCCGATCAGCACCACCGCGCGCACGCCGCCGTACACCGACTCCCGCAACTTCACCGAAATACCGTGGCGGTTGGCCAGTTTCGCGACGACGAACAGGCCGAGCCGGGTGTCGGTGGACAGTGCCGCCACACTGAATTCCGGTGGGTACGAGAGCATTTCGTTGCGCCGGTCGAGTTCGTCGGCGGTCATACCCAGCCCCTGGTCGACGATCTCCACCGCGACACCGCGACCCACCACGGCGGCGTGTACCTCCACCCGCGCCTGCGGCGGCGAATACGAGGTGGCGTTGTCCATCAGCTCGGCCAGCAGGTGGATCAGGTCGGCGACCGCGGTGCCCATCACCCGGGTGCGCGGAATACGGCCGATGCGAATTCGGGTGTAGTCCAGACTTTCCGCGACCGCACCGCGAATCACCTCGATCAGCGGAACCGGATTGCGCCAGCGCCGGCCCGGCTGTTTGCCGCCGAGGATGATCAGATTCTCGGCGTTGCGACGGGCGCGGGTCGCCAAATGGTCGAGCTGGAACAGCAATTCGAGCTGGTCGGCGTTCTCCTCGCGCCGCTCGGCCTGGTCCAGCAGAGCCAGCTGGCGATGTACCAGCGCCTGGCTGCGATGGGCGATATCCAGGAAGATCGTATTGATACCGGCGCGAGTATTCGATTCCGCGACCGCGGCCGACACCGCCGCCACCTGCGCCCGGTTGAACGCCTGCGCGACCTGGCCGAGCTCGTCGGAACCGAAGTCCAGCCGCGACACCTCCATCGGGGCATCCACCGTCTCACCGGCCGAGACCCGGCGCATGATGTCGGGCAGCCGCTCGTCGGCCAATTCCAGTGTGTCGCGGCGCAATCGGCGCATCCGTCCGATGAACCGGTTCGCCAGCACCAGCGAGGCGAGGAAGGCCAGAATCGACACCAGCAACACCGCACCACCGCCGGCGAGCGATCCGATGGCGGTGCGGTCACCCTGATCCCGCGCCTCGGCGTGCGCGTCCCGGCTCTTGTCCTGCCACAGCGTCAGCAGTCCGGAGCCGAGCTGATCCGAGCTGTCCTGCCAGGCCTGCACGGTCATCGGCAGCGGTTTCGCGGATTGCCGGCTCGTGCGCGACCGCGTGGTTTCGCCGGCGCGCGTGCTCGGGTCGGAATCGTCGGTGGCCGCCATGGGACCGCGCGCGGCGACCGCGTCGGCCATCTCGTTGACCTGGGCCCACGCCGGGCTGTTCACGATCGCCTGGAGCTGATCCGCGCGTTCACCCTTCAGCACCGATCGCGCATAGGCGATCTGGCCGCGGAATTCACCCAGGAAGTTGGTGTACTGGATCCACTGCGCGGGCGTCGAAGTGCCTGTCGCCAGGAATAATTCACCGAGCGCCGTGGCTTCGGACAGCGCCTCCGCGGCGCGCATCACCTCGACGGCATAGCCGAGTTGGACGGCGATGCCGGCATCCGGCGCGACCCTGGCAGCCAGCATCGAGGCATCGATGATCGCCGCGGTGAAACGGCTGAACAGCCCGAAGACCTGATCGGCCGGCGCCTGGCCGGAATCGACGCCGCGACGCACCAGCGGCAACTGCGCGAGCAGCTGACCGTAGGCGGCGATATCGGCTCCGGAGTTGTCCGGATTCATCTTCTGCGCCTCGTCGCCCTTGGCGGTGAGGGCGGCCAGCGCCACATCCGAGCGTTGCCGCGCGGCCGTCAATTGTGTGGCGGCGCCGGGATCGCCCGCCAGTTGCAGCATCGAGAGCCGGCGCTCCTCACCGAAGGTCTCCATGATGGCGACCGCGGGAGCGGCGGTGCTGCTGGCCAATTCGGCCCACTGCCTGGCATCGCGGCCCGACCGCACCAGATACGACGCCGCGCCCACACCGATGGCGAGCAGCGTGACGCTGGAGATCAGCACGATGGCGAGCAGGCGCACGCGCACGCTGACCCGCCCGCGCACACCGCGGCTCATCAGGCCGAGCCAGCGCGAATCCTTCGTGTTCACAGGCAATCCAGGAAGTTTCGACCACTCAACCACGGGTGATCTTCCTGTTGTCGGGCGACGTCCACGCGCATTCGGATCTCGGCGCACCCGAGCCAACCGGCCAGCTGAGCAACCGGCCCCCACTTCCTAACCACACCACCCGCCGGGCGGCAGAACCACAGATAACGCCTGAGAGACTAACCGACCCTCCGGCCCGCTACAGCCGTTCGCCGATATCTCTTTCCGGCAAGACCTTCCGGACGAGCGGCACCGGTTCAGAGAGTGGCGGGGGTGACTTTCGGGCGCAGGAACGCGCGCCGGAACAGATACAAACCCACCGGCACGATGCCGCAGGCCAGCAGCAGCGGCGAGGTCCAGGAGTCGGTCAGCAGCACATCGCCGCCGGGCCCGGTGGTGGAGCAGATCAGGAATCCGAACAGCCACGCGATCACCGGCAGGCCCATCGCGGCCGGACGCGATACGACCACACCCATTCCCCGCACCAGCAGCACGTTCACCACCGCGGCGACCAGGACCGCGATCGGAAAGGGCGTGGCGCCGATGTAGAGCGGCAGATACAGCACCTCGAGCACCACCGAGAGCAGCCCGTCGAACACCAGGACCGCCGCCAGCACGCCGCCGAGCACCGGCCAGGCATACTTCGACCCGCCGGGCACATACGCGGTCCGGCTGGTCGTCGAGGCCGTCACGGTACCGGCGGGAAGCCGAGCAGGGTCAACAGATGACTCTGCATATCGACGAATCCGTAGAGCACCGACAGGTACAGATCGTGCTGCGCCTGCCAGTTCGGCTTCTGGCTCTCGACGAACGCGACGATGGCGTCCTGCAGGCTCCAGTTGTACATGCCCAGCAGTCTAAGCCGAGCCACCCACGATTCGACCAGCCCGAGTGCCGACTGCCGCGGTCAATCGAGCCCGGCGAACAGATCGTCCTCGTGTCCGTCCGGGCCCACCGGCCCGATACGCCCACGCACCAGCACGTAATGCTCCTCCGGCAGCACCGGCTGGGCGATGTTGTTCGACAGCGCGAATTCGCGGCCCGAGGGCGCGACGGTGACCTGGGTGGCATGTGCGCGCAGGGCGGCGCGTTTGGCCGCCAGCACGTCCGAGACATCGATCGTGGTGGTCACCGTCTCACTCGCCACGCACGCCAGCTCGCCGATCGCCGGCAGCCGCCAACCGCTCGGCAGCGCGCCGGGCAGCCGGTCGACCGTGCGGCGGGCCAAGGCCTCGGTATGCCGGCGCAGCACGTCGGCATCGGTCACCGTCCAGTACACCTTCGGTGTGTCCCAACCCTTTTCGGCCGCCGCGGCCACCGCGTCCATGGTGACCCGATGGGCGCGCACATGGTCCGGATGGCCGTAGCCGCCGCGCGGGTCGTAGCCGACCACCACGCGCGGGCGCACCCGCAGCAACACCTCGCTCAACTCCGCCACCGCGGCCGGACCGGAATCGACGAAGGCACGCGGGTGCGTCGGCACCATCGGTTCGGGATCGGCGGTCGTCCCGCTCATTCCGGAATCGCGCCAGCGGCCCGCCCCGCCGAGAAAATGCGGCGCGTCGACACCGAGGGCGGCCAGTGCATCGGTGAGCTCGTGGATGCGGAACCCGCCCAGCTGATCGGCGTGGGCGCTGGTCAACTGCTGCCACTGCTCCCCGATGACCTCGCCCTCCTCACCGAGCGTGCAGGTCACCACGGTCACCGGAACGCCGCGGGCCCGATAGTGCGCGATGGTGCCGCCGGTGGTGATCGACTCGTCGTCGGGATGGGCGTGTACCAGAACCAGACCGCCGGTTCCGGTCACGACAGCCGCCGCCAGGTACTCGCGCCGCCGAAGATCCCGACCTGGATCGAACCGCTCAGCGAGACCCCGTCCATCCGCGAACTCGCCGCGGCGACACCGGTGTCCTGCACGATCGGCAACACCGTGGCCAGATCCCACAGCTTCGGCTCCGCGTCACCGATCGCCTTGGGCACATCCACCCCGCGCAGCGCCGCATCGATCTGCGGTTGCAGCGACGGATCGCAGATCCCCGACACATTGCTCGGCGCCTTGCGGATGGCATCGATCTGCGAGGTGTCCTCCTGACCGGGCGCGGCCACCGGCGGGCAGCCGTAGCGCGAGGACAGGATCGTCGCCGGATCCTCCCCGGCCCGCTCCCAGCCGACCACCGCGTCGACGGTCCCGTCCGCCAGATCCTTGCCGTAGAGCTCATCGGCGGGCAGGCTGCGCACCGACGCGTCGATTCCGGCGCTGCGCAGCTGGTCGGCGGCGGTATTCGCGACCGCCAGCGTGGTCGGATCCTTGTCCACCGCCCCGATGCGGATCGTCAGGGTCCGGCCGTTCTTGGCGACCGGGCGCGGCTGCGGCGCGGGCGAGGTCGTCGGATTGCCCGACGCCGGAGACTCGGGCGCACGGCCGAATCCGGCCTCGGCCAGCAACCCGAACGCCTGATCGGGAGACGGCCGCGGCGGCGCCGTCGGTGCGTACCCCGGATCCGAGGGCGCCAGGATCTGCGCCCGCACCGGATCCACCCACGCACCCGTCTCGGCGCCCACCGAGGCCAGCAACGCCGGATCGAGCAGACCCAGCACCGCGTGACGCACCCGCGGATCCGACAGATCCCCGGTCCGCCCGTTCAGCACCATCTGCATCTCCCGCGCCTGCGGCATGATCGCGGTCCGCACCTGCGGAATCGCCGCCAGCTGCGCCTGCGTCGCGACACCGCCGTGCACCAGCGCCATCTGCGCGTCACCCGCACGCAGCGACTCGGCCAGCTGCGCCGGAGTGCCGCCACGCCGCAACAGGATCTGATCCGGCACCGCCGGAGTACCCCAGTAGCGGTCGTTGCGTTCGAGCAGGATCTCCTCGCGGCCCGCATCGGCCTGCTTCACCCGGAACTGCCCGCCGGAAATCGGATTCTGATCGATCAGGCCACGCTCCACCGCGAGCGCCCGCTGAAATCCACCGGGAGCGTCCTTCAGCAGATGCGACGGCAGCAGATCCGAAAACAGTTGCCGCCAAGCCGGATACGGCTGACTCATCGTCACCGTGACCGTCTTGCCGCCCTCCGAGGACTTCACATCGTTGATCAACCGGTAACCCGCCGGATCCACCACCCCGGGCTGGCTGATCATCTGCTGCCACAGATACCGGAAATCCTCGGCCGCGATCGGCGCACCGTCCGACCACGACGCCTGATTCTGAATCTTGTAGGTCAGCGTGAACAGATCCGGCTGCGACGGATCCGACGGCGTCACATCCGCCGACACCATCAACGCCGCATCCGGAACCCGATCCGTCCCACCCGGCACCGTCGGCGACGGCACCGGACGAAACGGACTCGGAAACACCAGCGAGGCAACGGCATTCGTCGCCGGCGACTGATTCGACCGCAGATGCGGATTGAATCCGATCCCGATATCGTCCACCGCCACCACGACCGTGGACTTCGTCGGCGTCGCCGGAGTCGTCTTCGGACTGTCGGTGCTCTCGATCGGCGGCGGCGGATTGGCGGTGCACGCGGTGAGTACCCCGAGCGCCAGCATCAGCACCAAGACCACGCGCCGCCCCGCACGCATTCGAACTCCCGACATCACGAGACGTACTCTAATGTTCTCTGCCTCCGCTTCGCTCCGGCGGGGTTTCGGCCCCCTGGGCCTCGATTTTTCCCTCCTCCGCTCCTCCGCTTCGCTCCCCCGCTCCGTCAGTCCAAAATCGAGGCGGGCCGAAACCCACCATGGTGAACGGCTCGCAGATGTACGCCTGGTTGGTCTGCTCGGTTATCGCCGGCGTGCGCATTTCACAGATATGCGCTCGGTCCGCTAACCGGGTGACCACAGAGGTGCGCATCTCGGAAGGGCTGATCCACGGAACGACAGAGGCTCACGTCTGCTGGACGTGAGCCTCTGTGTTTCTCAGGGTGTGTGCCCTACGCGTTCTGGGCGGCGCGGTCGCGGGCCTTGCGGCGGGACGCCTCGCGGCCGCGCTCGGTGGCACCGAGAATCACCTTGCGCACGCGCACGATCTCGGGGGTCACCTCGACGCACTCGTCGGCGGCACAGAACTCCATGGCGCCCTCGAGGTCCAGCTGCAGCGGCTTGGCCAGCGTTTCCAGCACATCGCCGGTGGCCGAACGCATATTGGTCAGCTTCTTCTCACGGGTGACGTTGATGTCGAGGTCCTCGGCGCGCGGGTTGATGCCCACCACGTGGCCCTCGTAGGTGTCGGCGCCCGGCTCCACGAAGAACTGGCCGCGGTCGGCGAGCTGAATCATCGCGAACGGGGTCACCGTGCCGGCGCGGTCGGAGACCAGGGAGCCGGTGTGGCGGGCGCGAATCTCACCGGCCCACGGCGCGTAGCCGTCGAAGACCGCGTTGGCGATGCCGGTGCCGCGCGTCTCGGTGAGGAAGTCGGTGCGGAAACCGATCAGACCGCGCGAGGGGACGATGAACTCCATGCGCACCCACCCGGCGGAGTGGTTGCTCATCTGAACCATCTTGCCCTTGCGGGCGGCCAGCAGCTGCGTCACCGCACCCAGGTACTCGTCCGGGCAGTCGATGGTCAGCTCTTCGAACGGCTCGTGCACCTTGCCGTCGACCTGCTTGGTAACCACCTGCGGCTTGCCGACGGTCAGCTCGAAACCTTCGCGGCGCATCTGCTCGACCAGGATGGCCAGCGCCAGCTCACCACGGCCCTGCACCTCCCAGGCATCCGGACGGCCGATGTCGAGCACCCGCAGCGACACATTGCCGACCAGTTCCTGATCCAGGCGCGACTTCACCATGCGGGCCGTCAGCTTGTGGCCCTGCACCCGGCCGACCAGCGGCGAGGTGTTGGTGCCGATCGTCACCGAGATGGCCGGCTCGTCGACGGTGATCCGCGGCAGCGCCACCGGGTTCTCCACATCGGCGAGCGTGTCGCCGATCATGATCTCCGGAATGCCGGCGACGGCGACGATATCGCCGGCCACGGCCTCCTCGCCCGGCTTGCGCTCGACGCCGATCGTCTGCAGCAGCTCGGTGATCTTCACGGTCTTGACGCCGTCGCCGTGCATCCACGCGACGTTCTGGCCCTTGCGCAGGGTGCCGTTGTGGATGCGGACCAGGCCGATCCGGCCGAGGAACGGCGACGCGTCCAGGTTGGTGACGTGCGCCTGCAGCGGCGCCGACGGGTCACCCTTGGGCGCGGGCACGTACTTCAGCAGCACCTCGAACAGCTCGTCGAGGTTCTCCGCGTCGGGCGCGCTGCCGTTCTCGGGACGCTGGGTGGAGGCCTTGCCCTCGCGGCCGGAGGCGTAGAGCACCGGCAGGTCCAGCGCCAGTTCGGCGGCCTCGGATGCTTCGTCGTCGAGGTCGGAGGCCAGATCCAGCAGCAGGTCGTGGCTCTCTTCGACGACCTCCTCGATCCGGGCGTCGGGGCGGTCGGTCTTGTTCACGACCAGGATCACCGGCAGCGAGGCGGCCAGCGCCTTGCGCAGCACGAACCGGGTCTGCGGCAGCGGGCCCTCGGAGGCGTCGACCAGCAGCACGACACCGTCGACCATGGACAGACCGCGCTCGACCTCACCACCGAAATCGGCGTGGCCGGGGGTGTCGATGACGTTGATCACAGTGACGCTGCCGTCGCCGTGATGACGATGCACCGCGGTGTTCTTGGCGAGAATGGTGATGCCCTTCTCGCGCTCCAGATCACCGGAGTCCATCACCCGGTCGACCGGCTCGGCGCGCTCGGCGAAGGCACCGGACTGCCGCAACATGGCATCGACCAGCGTCGTCTTGCCGTGGTCGACATGAGCCACAATGGCGACATTGCGGAACTCGACAGACGACACGTTGAATCCTCCTGCTGAATGAATGGGTTGCGGCCGACCCGCGCCGTAGCGGGCCCGAACAAGGCAGGTGGACTGAACTCACCGGACATGCGGCCAGGTACACAGTACCGAAACGCGCCTCGGCCGCCGTTTCCGGCATCATGGTTGGTTACCCTGGGCCGCATGGGCAAGGTGAAGGCCAAGGAGGTCGCACACCTCACACCGAAGAAGAAGTGCTGCCGTAAGAAGAAGCGCTGTCTGAAATGCCCTGTGGTGGTCTCGAAAATGAAGAAGTGTCAGGCCGCGGGGGTCAAGGGCAAAGATCTCAAAAAGGCTCTCAAACTCGCGCGTGCGGCCTGAGCCGCGACCGCTGGGGTAGAACCGAGAGTATGAGTACCCCATTGCTCTCCGACAGCGAGATCGCCACTGGGTTGCGCGAACTACCCGCCTGGACCCACACCGGCAGCAGCATCTCCCGAACCGTCGAGGCCCCGTCGTTCCTGGCCGGCATCGAACTGGTGCGACGGGTGGCCGACTCGGCCGAGAAGGTCAACCACCACCCCGACATCGATATCCGGTGGCGGCGAGTCACCTTCACCCTCTCCACCCACTCCGAGGGCGGCATCACCCGCAAGGACCTCGCGCTGGCCGGCCAGATCGACCGCCTCGCCGACCAGAGCTGACGGCCTACCCCGCCCGGACCGAGCCGGCCTCGACCGCGGGCACCGGCGTGTCCGGCCGCCCGCGCTGCGCGCCCGCCCAGATGATCCACAGGTAGGTCGCGACCACGCCGAAGACGTAGATGGCCCCCAGCCAGGCGAGCACCGCCGGGCGGGAGATCTCCCAGATCGTCGGCTGGAAGAAGGTCAGGATCCACGGAATGCCGACCAGCGTGGTCACCAACCAGAACCCGGCCACCACCCGCGCCCCCGCGATCGAACGCAGCGGACCGTGCACCAGCCACATCATCAGCGGCAGCAGCCACACCCAGTGGTGCGACCACGAGATCGGCGACACCATCAACCCGAACAGCTGCACCACGAGCAGCACGCCGAGCCGGTCGTCGAATTCGACCGCGCGCCAAGCGAACCAGGCCAGCACGACGGTCAGCAGCACCGCGCCCAGCCACCACGGCCCGAACGGGACGCGATGGCCCGCCAGATACCAGGGCGCCCCCGCGTCGTGGCCGAGAATGCGGCTCAACGCCCCGCGCAGCGACTGGTTGACCACCGACCCCACGGGGCCGATGCGGTTGGCGTCACCGATCAGCGGCCCGAAATACGTGCGGGTCTCCGACGGCGAGATCAGGAAACTCAGTCCGATCGTCGCCGCGAACACCACCGCCGACCACACCGCGGCCGCCCACCGCCGCTGCGCCAGGAAATACAAGCCGGTGACCGCCGGCGTCAGTTTGACCCCCGCCGCCACACCCACCAGCAGCCCCGAGAGCCACCAGCGCGTGGAATACGCCGCCGCCAGGCCCGCCAGCAGCAGGAATACATTCACCTGCCCGTAATCGAGCGTCGTCCGCGTCGGCTCCAACCACAGACCCAGCGCGGTCCACTGCATCGCCGCCGCCCGCCGGTTCGGTTCCGCCACCGCCGCCTTCGGCAACAGCGCGAAGGCGATCCGCACCGAGGCGTAGAGCGCGACCACGATCAACCCGAACCACAGCAGCGTCACCAGTTCGAACGGCAGGAAATGCAGCGGATAGAACACCACCGCGGCGAACGGCGGATAGGTGAACGGCAGTGGGAAATCGGGAGTCTTGTCGGCATAGACGAAGTCGTAGAGATGCCCACTACCCAAATTGGCCGCGCCCTCGACGTATACCCGCAGGTCGACCACGTCGAGACCGTGCGGGAGCACGAACATCAGCACCAGACGGGCCACGACCGAAACGGCCAGAACAGCCCCGGCCACGCGGATGTCGGCCAAACGGAGGTGTCGGGTCACGGGCTGTAATTCTGCCTTCGCTTCACGGCGCGCGAACCCCCGGGCATACGTCGACGATTGGTCCACCCTCAGCGGGTC
>NZ_BAFW01000208.1 GCF_000308535.1 Nocardia cerradoensis NBRC 101014
GGTGTACCAGGTGTGGGAGTGGACCACGTCGACGGCGCCGACGGCATCGGCCATGCGCAGCTGCGCCGACATCATCTGGAGGGCGGAATTGGCCGCGTACAGCATCGGATCGGGCTGGTGCACCACCGCGTCGGCGCGGTCGGCGCCCATACAGTGCACCGTCACATCGCACAGCCGGCGCAACTGCGGGACCAGTTCGGTCACGTGCACGCCTGCCCCGCCGTACACCTCGGGGGGATATTCGCGGGTCAACATCGCGACCCGGAGCCGGTCGGGGTCGGCTAGCGATATCGGCTCGCGGTCGCCATCCGCGAAACTCACCGGTCCAACCTAATCGGTGCGCCCTCGCCTCACCACACCTGCCCGGCCACGCCGGAGTGAACCGGCATCGGACACGCCGTGGCCTGGGACGGTAGGTTGAATTCCGTGAGGAGCCAGCCGCACGTACTCGGAGTAGTGCTAGCCGGTGGTGAGGGCAAACGACTCTTTCCCCTCACCAAGGACCGCGCCAAGCCGGCGGTCCCGTTCGGGGGCGCCTACCGCCTGATCGACTTCGTCCTCTCCAATCTCGTCAACGCCGGTTACCTGCGCATCTGCGTGCTGACCCAGTACAAATCGCATTCCCTGGACCGGCACATCTCCCAGACCTGGCGACTGTCCGGCTTCGGCGGCGAATACATCACTCCGGTCCCGGCCCAGCAGCGGCTGGGACCGCGCTGGTACACCGGCAGTGCCGACGCGATCATGCAATCGCTGAATCTGATCTACGACGAGGACCCCGACTACATCGTGGTGTTCGGCGCCGACCACGTCTATCGCATGGATCCCGAGCAGATGGTCGCCCACCACATCGATTCCGGTGCGGGGGTGACCGTGGCCGGAATCCGGGTGCCACGCAGCGAAGCGGGCGCTTTCGGTTGTATCGATTCCGACGAATCGGGCCGCATCACGCAATTCCTGGAGAAGCCGGTCCATCCGCCCGGCACGCCCGACGATCCGAATATGACCTTCGCCTCGATGGGCAATTACGTCTTCACCACGAAGGTGCTGGTCGACGCGATTCGTGCCGATGCCGACGATGTCGATTCCGATCACGACATGGGCGGCGACATCATTCCGGCGCTGGTCTCCCAGGGGCAGGCCGGTGTCTACGATTTCGCCCGCAACGACGTTCCCGGCTCCACGGACCGCGACCGCGGCTACTGGCGCGACGTCGGGACGATCGACGCCTTCTACGCGGCCCATATGGATCTGGTCTCGGTGCACCCGATCTTCAATCTCTACAACAAGCACTGGCCCATCCGCGGCACGGCGGAGAATCTGGCACCGGCGAAGTTCGCGCAGGGCGGGCTGGCCCAGGAGTCGATCGTCGGGGCGGGCAGCATCCTGTCCGCGGCGACGGTGCGCAATTCGGTGCTGAGTTCGAATGTGCTGATCGAGGACGGGGCGACCGTGGAGGGCAGTGTGCTGATGCCCGGGGTGCGGATCGGCCGGGGCGCGGTCGTGCGGCGCGCGATCCTCGACAAGAACGTGATGGTCGGCGAGGGCGAGATCATCGGCGTCGATCTGGACCGCGACCGCGACCGATTCGCGGTGAGCAACGGCGGCGTGGTCACCGTCGGCAAGGGCGTCTGGGTCTGAGCCGCGAACTTCGGCGCCGCGCAACCGCCTCAGCGGCCCGGCATCGGATACTGCGGCGGCGGAGCCGGTTCGGTGACACCCGGACTCTCCGGCGTGTAGCAGAACGGCGCGCAGGTGCCGTGCGGCACCCTCGGATATCTCGACGGATCGTCGAATTTGTCGTCACTGACCAGCAACATCACGAGCAGTGCCACGAAGACCGCCGCGCCGAGGCTGACGAGAGCCAGGACCAGCCACCCGCGCGGCGCGACCTCGATCAGGATTCCGCGCTCGTACACTCCCCGCCTCCCGGTACCGCCGAATTACCCACTGTGCCAATGGTATCGGCTGCCGGGTGATCCCGGCCACGGGAAAGGCCGCCCGGCGCTCCGGAACAGGAGCGACCGGGCGGCGAAATGCCCTGCGAATCAGCGCAGATCGCGTCGGCGCCAGCCCGCGAGTCCGACCGCGGTGATCACCGCCGCGAGCACCAGCAGCACGATCACCGGCATCGCGCGGAAATCCTCCGCCGGCAGTTTCGGCAGATGACCGTAGGGGTTGAGGTCCAGAACCCATTGCGGCATACCGGAGATCGAACCGAGCAGATAGATCGCCACGCCGCCGGTGAACACGCCCCACGCCACCGGCGTCCAGCGCGGCAGCAGTCCGAACAGCAGCACCGTGATCGCGGTGAACACCCATACCGCGGGAATCTGGATCATCGCCGCGCCGAGCGCCTCCGGAAATTTGGCGCCCATATCCGATGCGGCGATCCCGTAGGCCAGGCCACCGACGGCTCCGGAGACGAACAGCGCCACCACCGGACCACCGAAGGCGAAGATCAGATGGCTTGCGGCCCAGCGGATTCGGCCGACGGCGCCGGTGAGGACGGTTTCGGCGCGATCGTCGCTCTCCTCCGCGTACATGCGCAGCGCGGCCGAGATCGAGAACGCCGCCGCGCCCAGGCCGACCATCGAGAAGGCGGTGTTCAGGAAGGCCTGTTCCACTCCCTGCGAACCGCCGAGCCGGGCGATGATGTCGCGGACGGTCTGGCTGGAACCGATCTCGTCGCCGATGCCGTGCACGACGCTGCCGATGACCAGACCGTAGAGCGCGAGCCCGACCGTCCACGCCACCAGGGTGCCGCGCTGCAACCGCCAGGCCAGTCCGAACGGCCCGCTCAACAGTGCCGATCCGGCCGTGGGACCGGGCCGGTCGGCGATCAGTCCGGCCCCCATGTCGCGCCGCCGCAGCAGCGTATAGGCGACCGCGACCAGCACCACGGTGGTCACCGCATGCAGTAGCAGCACCCACCAGTGATCACCCGCGAAGGGACGGACCTGCAGGGACCAGCCCTGCGGCGCCAGCCAGGTCAGGATGTCGGTCGGTCCGTCACCGGCCCGCGCGTCACCGATGGCACGCAGGGTGAAGGTCACCGCGAGCACCGCGAGGGCGATGCCGCGGGCCAGCCGCGCGCTCGCGCTCAGCTGCGCGGTGACCGCGGCGACGGCCGCGAAGACGATGCCCGAGGCGGCCAGCGCCGCGCCGAAGGCCAGCGAGCCGTTGAACGGCACTCCCGACGAGGCGATGCTCAGCGTCGCGACGATTCCGACCACCACGCAGGCGGCACAGGTGAGCAGCAGGGTCGCGGACAGGGCGGCGAAGCGGCCCACCCGGGTCGAGGCGAGCAACTCCTCACGTCCGGTTTCCTCCTCGGCGCGGGTGTGCCGGATGACGGTGAGGATGGTGGCGATGCCGATCAGGGTGTAGAACATCCCGGCCTTCCACACCCCGGCGGCGCCGAGGGTGGTGTTGTAGATCGGGCCGTACAACGCCAGCTGCGCCGGACTGGACAGGATGGTGTGCGCGAAATTCTGCAGATCGGCCGGCGAGGAGTACAGATTCTTCACGCTGGAGACGTAGACGCTGCCCAGCGGCGCCGAGAACAGCAGCACCCACAGGGGCAGGACGATCCGGTCCCGCCGCAGATACAGGCGCAGCAGCTGCCCGGTGCCGGTGAAATTGGCAGCCCGGGTGAATGATTCGGCGAATCCGCCGTGCGGGCGGTCGAGGGTCGCGGTGGTCATTTCGTCGCCTCGCTCAATGCTTGCTCGTCCCGCGGCGCCGCGGTGTGCGCGGGTCGCCGGGCGTCGGCCGGCGCGTCGCCGCCGAGCGAATAGTGGCGCAGGAACAGCTCTTCCAGCGTCGGCGGCTGGCTGACCAGGCTGCGCACTCCGGCGTCGCCGAGCACGCGGATCAGTTCGCCGAGATGGTCGCTGTCGACCTGGCAGTGCAGCGTGTGATCCTCGATCGTGACGTCCTCGACGCCCGCGATGGCGCCGATATCGCCCGGGTCGCCGATGAGTTCGGCCTTGATCGACGTGCGGCTGAGATGACGCATCTCGGCCAGGGTGCCGCTTTCGACGGTCTTGCCGGCGCGGATGATCGTGACCCGATCACACAGCGCCTCCACCTCGGAGAGGATGTGGCTCGACAGCAGTACGGTGGCGCCGCGCTCGGCCGCCTCTCGCGCACATTCGCGAAAGACCTGTTCCATCAACGGATCCAGGCCGGAGGTCGGTTCGTCGAGCAGCAGCAGGCGCGCGTTCGAGGAGAAGGCGGACACGAGCGCGACCTTCTGCCGGTTGCCCTTGGAGTAGGTGCGCGCCTTCTTGCGCGGATCGAGTTCGAAGCGCTCGATCATCTCGGCGCGGCGCCCGGTATCGATTCCGCCGCGCATCCGCCCCAGCAGATCGATCGTCTCCCCGCCCGACAGCGACGGCCACAGCGTGACATCGCCGGGGACGTAGGCGATATCGCGATGCAGGTCGACCGCATCGGTCCACGGGTCGCGCCCGAGCACCCGCGCCTGCCCGGAGGTGCGGGCCAGGATGCCGAGCAGAATGCGGATGGTGGTCGACTTGCCGGCCCCGTTGGGCCCCAGGAAGCCGTGCACCTCGCCCTCGGCGACCTCGAGGTCGAGGCCGTCCAGGGCGCGTACCGATCCGAAGTGCTTGTGCAGTGTCCGGACCTCTATTGCCGATGACATCGAATCTCCTTGCGAGATAAGGGTTCACATTTCGGCGAGCAACGAGTCGAGCACCGAGGAATCGGCGAACAGGCCGTGGGTGTTGGCCTCCACCGCCGGCAGCATCATCTGGTCGGCGTACTCGCGCAACGCTTGTCGAAAGTCGAGCTTTCCTTCGTGGCGGGCGGCGTAGAGCTGCAGGAAGAAGAAGAATCCGCCGCCGTTCTGCACCGCCAGATAGTTCGCCGTCGCCGATACGTCCCTGGGCCGGCGCAACGTGCCGGCCGCGATGCCGACCTCGAGGTAGGACTCCACATCCGCGCGCATCTGATCGAACAGCGAGGTCATCAGCGTTCCGCCGGCCTGGAAACTGCGCATCAGATATGCGGTGTAGGGCGCGAACTCCTCGATGTCGGCGAGGGCCTTCAGGGTCGAATTCGGCGAGGGCTGCTGGACGTATTCCGTCTTCGCGGCACGGATGACGGCACGTACGTGCTCGTCACACGCCTCGCGCAAGCCGTCCTTGGAACCGAAGTGGTGATTGACGAGTCCGGGCGAAACCCCCGCCGCCTTGGCGATGGCCCGCACCCCGACCCCGAATCCCTCTTCTCCGAAGACGACGATCGCCGCGTCCCGGATCCGGGCGGGCGTGCTCAGATCCGAGGCGGATCCTTCCGGTACGGCTGCTCCCTTAAACACATGTTCAATATACTAAACACTCGTTCAATCCGCACGCAAGACTCGCCACACATCGACTTTCCGAAGTCGAATGCGCAGATAGACAGCGTCCCGCGAGCTAATTCGCGGGGCGGGCGGGATCGAGCCGCCGAGTGATCGCGAGCGGTGATCAGCCGCGCGAGGCGCAGAGCAGGCCGTCGCCGACCGGGATCAGCACGCTGGTCAGGTCCGGATCCTCGGCCACGGCCCGGGTCGCCGCCCGCACCGCCTGGGTCGCGGCATCGCGCTGCGCCGGATCGGGCACCCGTCCGCCCAGCAGCGCGTTGTACATCAGTACGGCCCCGCCCTCGCGCAGCAAACGTACGGCCTGCTCGACGTACTGCGGATGTTCGAGCGGGGCCGCGTCGATGAACACCAGGTCGTAGGCGCCGTCGGCGAGCCGGGGCAGCACGTCCAGGGCACGGCCGTTGATCAGCCGGGTGCGCGCGGGCGCGATATCGGCCGCGCGGAAGGCGTCCTTGGCCGCGCGCTGATGTTCCGGCTCGGAGTCGATGGTGGTCAGCGTGCCGTCCTCGCGCATACCGTCGAGCAGCCACAGACCGCTGATGCCGGCGCCGGTGCCGACCTCGACCACCGCCCGCGCACCGAGCAGCTGGGCGTACATGCTGAGCAGCGCTCCCACCGACGGCGGCACCGGCGCGGCGCCCAGTTCGGTGGCCCGCTCCCGCGCGGCGATGAGGATCTCGTCCTCGACCACGGATTCCTCCACGTAGGCGAGGTTGCGCTGCAGGGCCGATGCCGCTGGGATGTGGCTCACGAATATGAGGCTAACGGCGTGGCAGTCGAGGGGCGCGACGACGGCCGGTGTTTTTCTCAGGTGTCCCTCAGCCTCCCCATACCACCGGCACATCGGGAACCGCCAGAGTAATGACCAAGCAAGGGCCGGCCGACCGCCGGACGGCGCCCGGGAACACCGGACTCAGGTTCGGGGTTGTACCCGGTACGCGACGACCACCAGTCGTCGTGCGCCTACCACGGTCCCGAGTAGGAGGTCACCCCATCCACAAGGTCGATGCGGCGCGCGAGTACGCCACCCTGCCCGAGTCGAGTCTGCCGGTCGGCGTCTCGGCCGATTACGAGTTGCCCGGTGCGGCTCGTAGCGATGTCCGTACCGAAGCCGAGGTCCGTACCGAAGCCGGGGCCGACGTCCTGAACGGCACCGACTTCGACGATACCGAAGCCGTCGCGGGCGATGCCGCGGACGACGACGCGCTGAGCGGTACCGCCGCCTTCGACGCCACCGGCGACCGCACCATGATGCCGTCCTGGGACGAACTGGTCCGCGAGCACGCCGACCGGGTGTACCGGCTGGCCTACCGCCTGACCGGTGACCCGCAGGACGCGGAGGATCTCACCCAGGAGACGTTCATCCGGGTCTTCCGCTCGTTGCAGAACTACCAGCCCGGCACCTTCGAGGGCTGGCTGCACCGGATCACCACGAACCTGTTCCTGGACATGGTTCGCCGGCGCAACCGCATCCGGATGGAGGCCCTGCCCGAGGACTACGACCGGGTGCCCTCCGAAGGCCCCGGGCCCGAGCAGGTCTATCACGATGCCCGTCTCGATCCGGATCTGCAGCGGGCGCTCGACGCGCTGGCGCCGGAATTCCGCGCGGCCGTCGTGCTGTGCGATATCGAGGGCCTGTCCTACGAGGAGATCGGCGCTACCCTCGGGGTGAAGTTGGGTACCGTGCGCAGCCGTATCCACCGCGGCCGTCAGGCGTTGCGGGAATACCTTGCGCATAATGGTTCTCAGCAGCGGTTCGCCGCTGAGGAGAAAGTCGGGTAGACAACGGTGCAGCGCCGCGGCCGTGCCCGGCGAAGCTGCAGTCCGTCGGAAGGGTGTGCATCCGTATGACCGGCGAGGGTCGATTCGCCCCCACCGAACACCTGGCCAATGAGGCCGTCGTCGCGTATGTCGACGGCGAGCTGAGAATGAACGCCTATCTGCGCGCGGCCGAACATCTGTCCCGCTGCCCCGAATGCGCCGCCGAGGTCGAGGCGCAGCAGCAGGCCCGGGTGGCATTGCGCCGGGCCGCGCAGATGCAGATTTCCGCGCCGACGGACCTGCAGGACACGTTGAGCCGAATTCCGTTGGCCGACCTCACGAGCAGTAGCACCGAAGAAATGACGCGTGGCGCGAGTTTTCTCGGCCTGCGGGCGGATTCGTTCCGTTTCGCCTCCTCCTCGAATCGAGAAATAGGATTCGAGAGCAGGCGGTGGACGGGATGGTGGCGCAAGTAGAGTTTGCGAACGTGACCACCGAATCGACGCCGTCCGCTTCATCGGATTCGGCGGCCAGGGGGAACCTGAGGCCGTCGGACGCGCCCGTGCTGGGGCCGCGCCCGGTGTACCGCCCGGATATCGATAAACACACCGCCCGCGCTTTCCGCCGCCCCGAGGGGCAGGCCGGATCTTTCGCACCGCATGCCCAGGCCGTGCCCGCGCCGCGCCACGACGCTCCCGAATTGGTCAACCGCCCGCCGGACGCGGTGCTGGCCGAGGCCTTCGGACGGCCCGCGGGTTCCGAGGAACTCCTGCAGCGCGATCCCGAGGCCGGGGCCGACACGCCCGATACGAGCGCACCGGTCGATCCGTGGCGCGACCCCGCGGCCGCGGCCCGGCTCGGCGATCCCGCCATCCACACCCCCGCCCCGCAACCGCTGCCGCCGGGGGTCAAACTCGGCGCTCGCGAGGTGCTGTTCGGCGGCAAGGTCGCGCCCAAGGCACTGGCCATCCTGGGTGTGGCCGCATTGATCATCGGCGTGCTCGGCGGCCTCGTCGGCCGGTTCACCGCCGAGAACACCGGAGCGCTGACCTCGCGCAAGATCGCGCTGCAGCAGGAGAGCAACACCGACAAACCGCACAGCCAGGTCGCCAAGGTGGCCGACGCGGTGCTGCCCTCGGTCGTCTCGATCCGCGAGACCGTCGGCGACAACGGCGCCCTCGGTTCCGGCGTGGTCATCGACGGCAACGGCTACATCGTCACCAACAATCACGTCATCTCGATGGCGGCGCAGGACAAATCCGGGCGCGCCAAGATCCAGGCCACCTTCTCCGACGGCACCAGGGCCCCGGCCCAGCTGGTCGGCCGCGATCCGAAGACCGACCTCGCGGTGCTGAAGGTCGACGTCAAGAACCTCACCGTCGCCCGGCTCGGGAAATCGGGCGATGTGCAGGTCGGCGACGACGTGCTGGCCATCGGCTCGCCGCTGGGCCTGAGCAAGACCGTCACCTCCGGCATCGTCAGCGCGTTGCATCGCGCGATCCAGGAGAGCCCGGAAGCCGGCGACGACACCGCGGGCGCCTTCGACGCCGTGCAGACCGACGCCGCGATCAACCACGGCAACTCCGGCGGTGCCCTGGTCGACGGCGAGGGCCGGTTGATCGGGATCAACACCGCCATCCGCAGCGAGAGCGGCGGATCGGTCGGCCTCGGCTTCGCGATTCCGGTGGATCTGGTGCAGCGGGTGTCGCAGACCCTGATCCGCGACGGTGTGATGTACCACCCGTGGCTCGGGGTCAGCGCGAAGACCAAGCAGGTCGAGAACGACGTCATGAGCGGCGCCGCGGTGGCGGATGTGGTCGGCAACAGCCCGGCCGCCAAGGCCGGTATCGCCGAGGGCGACGTGATCGTCAAGGTGGGCGATCGGCAGGTCACCGAACCGGCCGAACTCACCGTCGCCGTGCAGTCCCATCAGATCGGGGAGACGGTGAATTTCCAATTGATCCGCGACGGCCGCCAGGTCGATGTGCCGGTGACGCTGGAATCCGATAAGAACGCCCCGCAAGCACCCCAGTAGCCTGGTCTTATGTTCAATATCGGCTGGCCCGAGATGGTGATCCTGGTGGTCGCCGCGCTGGTGATTCTCGGCCCGGAACGGCTTCCGGGGGCGATTCGCTGGACCGCGCAGAGTCTGCGTCAGGTCCGCGACTACGCCTCCGGCGCCACCAGCCAGCTGCGCAACGATCTCGGACCCGAGCTCGACGAACTGCGCAAACCTCTGGAAGAGCTCAACGAACTGCGCAAACCACTCGAAGGTCTGCGCGGGATGACGCCGCGGTCGATGGTCACCAAACACCTCTTCGACGGTGACGATTCGCTGTTCACCGGCACGTTCGGCGGTGCGAATCCGGGTAACGGCTCGTCCGGGAATTCCGCGACCTCACAGGCTGGTACGCCGAATTCTGTGACCCCACCCAATTATTCGGTGCCCGAACCGCCGAAACCGCTCGACCGCAACGAGAAACCGCCGATCGATTTCGACGCCACCTGATCGAAAAGCACTGATAGCCCCCTTACGGACCGCCGGTCCGACCCAAATGCCCGGTGTGCTCGATTGATTCGCCGAGAGCGGCGGATTCGTCAACCGGACTAGACACATCCGGCTGTCGAGCTATCTAGACTTCGCACATGTCAGCCGACGAGGTGGCACGGGTGTTCGCGATCGAAGACAAGGTCGAACGTCTCAAGGCTGCCACCGAAGGGGTCGCGGCGGCCCAGCAGACCATCAACGAGCTCACCCGCATCCGCCGAGCGGTGATCAGAGAGCTGCATGCCGAGGGCTGGACCTTCGCCAGGATCGGTGCGGCAGCGGGACTTTCACGCGCCCGGATTCACCAGGTCAGTACCCAGGGGCCGGTACCGGAAGGGTTGTTCTTCGGGCACGGACCACTCACCGTGCTGACGCCCGATCTGCGCGCGGTCACCCGCGCCACGCCGCTGATCGGCGCGCCGGATGCCGCCGCACCGCACCGGCTGGCGGAACTGTTGCGACAGCTGGGATTCACCGTCACGGTCGAACGGTTCCTCCCCGGGCGCCCGGTGGATCTCGACCGTGAGGGCCTGATCGTGCTCGGCGGGCCCGAATTGTCGCCCAGTCTGCGCTATCTGGTCTCGGCCGATCCGCGGCTGCGCCGGACCCTCGCGCGGGCCGGGCGGGTGCGCCGCGCGATCGAGGACCGGGCCGCCCGCCGGATCTACCGGCCGGGCGGCACCGAGCCCTTCGACATCGCCTATCTGGCGCGCCTGCCCCGCCCGGACGGGCACGGGACCATTCTCGTCATCGACGGACTGCATCCGCCCGGATCACTCGGCGCGATACGGCTTCTCGGCACCCGGCTGGCGACCCTGCACGAGCGCGCCGACACCCGGGCCTTCTCGGCGGTGATCGGCGTCCGCTACGACCGCCACACCGGCGAACCGATCGAGGTGGATCTCCTCACGCCGATCTACCGCCACGAACGGTGATCAGGCGGCGACCTCGGTGGGACGCAGGGTATTCATCGGCGGCCGATCCGCCAGATGCACATCCGTGCTCAGTGCGGTGAATTCCTCACCGACCAGCGGGAATTGCGTCAACGCCGCACCGGAGTCGCGAATTCCGCTGCGCCCCAGCACGGTTCCGAGAATCTGCCGGCTCATCACACCCAGATCCGACAGCGGACGATTGCGATGCGTGCGCACGCCCAGATTCACCTGCCCGATCGCCGAGAGGCCGAGCATGTCGAAAGTGTCCAGCAGCAGGCCGATCTCCACACCGTAGCCCGGCGCGAACGGCACCGCGGTCAGCAGTTCCCGCGTCCCCGCGTACTCACCGCCCAAGGGCTGCAACACCTTCGACAGATCCGGGCGCAGCGCCGCCAGCAGCGGCCGCGCCACCAGTTCGGTCACCCGGCCGCCACCGTGCTGCTCCACCGCCGCACCCTGGCGCAACGGTCGCCGGTAGTAGGCCTTCACCAGATGCATACCGTCCACGGTCAGCAGCGGACCCAGCAGTTTCGGCACGAACATCGGATCGGGATCGATCAGATCCGAATCGACGAAGGCCACCAGATCGCCGGAGGTCGCGGCCAGTGAGCGCCACAGCACCTCCCCCTTACCGGGAACCGGCTCCAGTTCGGGCACGGCCTGCTCGCGGGTGACCACCTGTGCCCCCGCCGCGCGGGCCCGCTCGGCCGTCGCATCCACGGAGCCGGAATCCAGCACCACCAATTCGTCGACCAGCGTGCCGAGCAGCGGCCGGATACTGGCCACCACATCGGCGACCGTGCGTTCCTCGTTCAATGCCGGCAGCACCACCGAGACGGTGCGCCCGTCCTTCGCGTCGACCAACTCGTCGATCGCCCACTGTGGTCGATCCCACGTATGCGTGGCAGTCCAATCGAACGTCATACCAGACCTCGCAAGGTTCGTGCGGGGGGCCGGATGCCCTGAATCGCCGCGATCATGTCCACTACTCGCCGGGTTGCGGCGACCTCGTGAACTCGGAAGACCCGGGCGCCGGCCGCGGCCGCCCACGCGGTTGCCGCCAATGTCCCCTCCAATCGCTCGGAAAGCCCGACACCAAGAGTCTCTCCGATGAAATCCTTATTGCTCAGCGCCATCAAGACAGGCCATCCGGTATTTACAAGAATGTCCACGGCCCGCAACAGTTCGAGCCCGTGGTAGGTGTTTTTCCCGAAATCGTGGGTCGGATCGATGAGGATCGCATCCGCGGCGACCCCCGCCGCGCGCGCCGCCTCGGCAGCCCGGACCAGGGTATCGGTGACCTCGGACACCACATCGGCGTACCGGACCCGATGCGGCCGGGTGCGCGGCCGCGCGCCGCCGGTGTGGCTGCACACGATCCCCACACCCAGTTCGGCGGCCACGCCCGCGAGCTGCGGATCGGCGCCGGCCCAGGTGTCGTTGATCAGATCCGCGCCCTCGGCCACCGCCGCCCGCGCGACCTCGCTGCGCCAGGTGTCCACACTGATCAGCAGGCCGGGATAGCGCGCCCGGATGGCCGCCACGAACGGCACCACCCGCCGTGCCTCCTCCGCGGCGTCGACCTCGTCCCCCGGACCGGCCTTCACCCCGCCGATGTCGACCAGGTCCGCCCCCTCGGCGACGGCGCGGGCCACCGCCGCCATCGCGGCGTCGTCGGAGAAGGTGGCGCCCCGGTCGTAGAAGGAATCGGGGGTTCGGTTGACGATCGCCATCACCAGCGCCCGATCCGTCGCCACCGGCTTACCGCACAGGGTGGACAGCGGTGACGCAGAACTCATGGAGGTGAGTCTAATTGCCGGGCTCTCGGCGCCCTCCGACACGACCTAGCCCCGGGGCGCGGTACCGGCCGCCACCTCGTCCGGATAGCTCGCGTAGAACGGCACATATCCCTGGTCACGGCCCTTCAGCACATAGACCGCGGTCGCGTCGTCGGAGGCGAAGCCCTGCTTGCGCAGATCCACCTTGCGGCTCTTGAAGGTCGAGGTGGTCTCCAGTTCGGGCACCACGCGGACGAACAGCGGCACCGCGTACCCGGGCAGGCGGTCGTAGAGCCGGGCGGCCAGCGCGGAGCCGTCGAAGTCGGCATCGGCGTCGAGGGTTACCGCGGCCATCCCCGCCTTACCGTCGGCTCCGGGCACGTCCACGCCGTACACCACCGCCTCGGTGATACCGGGTGCGCCGTCGAAGGCGCCCTCGACCTCCGTGGTCGCGACGTTCTCGCCCTTCCAGCGGAAGGTGTCGCCGAGGCGGTCGACGAAGGCGATGTGGCGCCAATGCTGGTCGCGCACAAGATCTCCGGTGTCGAACCAGCAGTCGCCGTCGTCGAATGCGTTGCGCACCAACTTCGATTCGGTCGCGGATTTGTCGGTGTAGCCGTCGAACGGGGAACGGTCGGTCACCTTCGCCAGCAGCAGGCCCACGCCGCCGGAGGCGACCTTGCGCAGTCGCCCGTCGGGGTATCGCCGCGCCTTCCCGGTCTCCTCGTCGAATTCCACCACCGCGTAGGGCAGCGGCCCGAATCCGGCGGTGCGGTCCACGCCGAAGGCGTTGATGAAGGCGATATTTCCCTCACTGGCCCCGTAGAACTCCACCACCCGGCCGATGCCGAAGCGCCGCCGGAATTCGTCCCACAGCTCCGGGCGCAGGCCGTTGCCGACCGCCAGCCGCACCGAATGCTCGTGTTCGCGAGGCGATTCCGGCTGATTGAGCAGGTACCGGCACAGCTCGCCGATATAGATGAACGCCGTCGATCTGGTCGCGACGACCTCGTTCCAGAAATTCGAGACCGAGAATTTGCGGCCCAGTGCCAGCGTCGCCCGCGAGCCGAGCACCGCGCCGAGCGCGACCGTCAGCGCGTTGTTGTGATACAGCGGCAGACAGCAGTACATGGTGTCGCCGCCGCGCAGGCGGATGCCCAGACCACCCAGCCCGGCCATACTCTTCGTCCAGCGCAGATGGGTCATCACGCTGGCCTTGGGCAGTCCGGTCGTGCCGGAGGTGAAGATCAGGAAGGCGCGCTCCCGGGCACGGACGTCCGCGCACACCGCCGGATCCGCCGGATCAGCCGCGCGGGCCAGTTCCTGCAATTCCTGCGTGTACAGCAGATTCGGCGGCGGCTCGGGCAGTGAGCGCAGTGCCTCCTCGCATTCCTCGCCGATGACGTTGACCGTGCTGTTCAGCAGTCCGAAGCTGTGCGCCAGAACCTGTTCGCGCTGATTGTGATTGAGCAGGCCGACCGTCGCGCCGAGCTTCACCGTCGCCAGCACCACGAACAGCGTCTCGGGGCGATTGGTCATGAGCACGCCCACCACGTCGCCGCGGCGCACACCGCGCTGTGCCAGTACCTCGGCGAAGCAGTTCACCTCGGTATTGGCTTCGCCGTAAGTGTATTCGCGGCCCTCGAAGCGCAGGAACGGCCGATTCGGATACCGCCGTGCCGCCTTCTGGAAGTACAGACCCACCGAGGATTTGTCGTCCGCGCGCACCAGCATGCCGGTGGCGCCGCGCAGCATGCCCGGCGTCTCCATCGCCATGGCGGGCAGCCTGCGTGCCAGATCCCAGAGACTGATCGTGTTTCGGGCCTCGGCGGTCACATTCTCCTCCAACGATGTCCGGTCAGGCGGTGTCGATGCGCTCAGGCGGTGTCGATGCGTGGCGCGGTCAGGGCTCGGAATGCGGATCCCACATCCGCGGTCACGGTAATCCGATCCAGTGCGGGGCGCCCGATGAACCCGGCCGCGCACAGCTCGTCCAGCCATGCGAACAGGCCGCGGTAGTGGCCGTTCGGATCGAGCACCACCAGCGGTTTGCCGTGCAGTCCCAGATATCCGCCGGTCCACGCCTCGAAGAATTCCTCCAGCGTGCCGATTCCGCCCGGCAGGGTCAGGAAGGCGTCGGCGCGATCCTCCATGATCTGTTTGCGTTCGCGCATGGTGTCGGTGACGATCAGCTCGTCGCTGTCCACATCGGCGACTTCCTGATGCACCAGGCGTTTGGGGATCACCCCTGTGGTGCGGGCGCCCCCGGCGCGTGCGGCCACCGCCACCGCCCCCATCATCGACACATGTCCGCCGCCGGACACCAGTTGCCAACCGCGCCGGGCGATTTCACTGCCCACCTCGGCGGCCAGGCGCAGCGCGTCCGGATCCGCGGCGCTGGCCGAACAGTAGACACACACCGCGAACGGCTGCCCGCTCACCACTGATCCTCCGTCCCGGTGGATTCCTCGCCGCGACGCGCGGCGGCCTGCAGCACGATGTCGATCAGTTCCTCCACACTGTCGGTGACGCGCAGCAGTTCCAGATCACCGGGCGAGATCTTGCCCGAACCGCTCGGCGAATCGCGCAGCCAGTCGACCAGCCCCGCCCAGTACCGGCTGCCGAACAGGATGACCGGGAAGCGGGTGATCTTGTGGGTCTGCACCAGGGTGAGCGCCTCGAACAGCTCGTCCAGGGTGCCGAAGCCGCCGGGCAGGCAGATGAACGCCTGGGAGTACTTGACGAACATCGTCTTGCGGGCGAAGAAGTAGCGGAAGTTGATGCCGAGGTCGACCCACTCGTTGAGCCCCTGTTCCATCGGCAGTTCGATGCCGAGGCCCACGGAGTAGCCGCCCGCCTCACAGGCGCCACGGTTGGCCGCTTCCATCACGCCGGGGCCGCCGCCGGTGATCACCGCGAAACCGGCCTCGGCCAGGGCGGCGCCGATGGCCCGCGCCGCCTCGTATTCGGGGGTGTCCGCCGGCGTGCGCGCGGAGCCGAAAACCGCGACTGCCCTGGGGATTTCGGCGAGCGCGCCGAATCCCTCCACGAATTCGCTCTGAATCCGCAGCACTCGCCAGGGGTCGGTGTGCACCCAGTCGGTGGGTCCGCGGCCGTCGAGCAGATGCTGATCGGTGGTGCCGGTGCCCTGTTTGCGCGCCCGGCGCAGCATGATCGGGCCGCGGAACTTGGGAGTGGACTTCGGTGATCTGGTCGGTGCGGGGTCGGGCGCGGTGGACATGGGACCGAACCTACCGGGTCAGCCCTGGTGACCGGTCAGGTAGTTGCGCAGGATCTCGGTCACGACGGTGATCTGGCGGGTGGGTACGCGCTCGTCCACCTTGTGCGCCAGATTGGGGTCGCCGGGCCCGAAATTGACCGCCGGAATGCCCCGGGCGGCGAATCGCGACACATCGGTCCAGCCGTATTTCGCGCGCACCCCGCCGCCGCCGTGCGAATGGACGCGCTGCACCAGATTCTTCGCCGCCGGAGCCGACAGCCCCGGCAGCGCGCCGGGCGCACCGTCGGTCCGCTCGAAGCTCACATCCAGTCCGTCGAACACCTCGCGCACATGCTCGGTCGCCTCGTCGAGGGTGCGATCGGGTGCGAACCGGAAGTTCACCAGCACCTCGGCCTCGTCGGGCACCACATTGCCGGCCACGCCGCCCTCGACCTTCACCGCGGAAAGCCCCTCGCGATACACGCACCCGTCGATGTCCACCTCGCGCGGCACATAGTCGCGCAGCCGCTGCAGGACGGGCGCGAGCTTGTGAATGGCGTTGTCGCCCAGCCACGCTCGCGCGGTGTGGGCGCGGGTGCCGCCGAGGCCGAGGCGGACCCGCAGCGTGCCCTGACAGCCCGCCTCGATCCACCCGCCCGACGGTTCGCCGAGGATGGCCAGATCACCGTCCAGCCATTCCGGCAGTTCGCGTTCGATGCGGCCGAGACCGTTGTATTCGGCGGCGATCTCCTCGCAGTCGTAGAAGATCAGCGTCAGATCGCAGACGGGATCGGCGACGGTCGCGGCCAGATGCAGGAATACCGCGTCGCCGGACTTCATGTCGACGCTGCCGCAGCCGAACAGCACTTCCTCACCGTCGATCGTCTCGAACCGGCCCGGCACGTTGTCGGCGATCGGCACGGTGTCCAGGTGACCGGCCATGATCACCCGGTGCGGCAGCCCGCGATTGGTGCGAGCCAGCACGGTGTTGCCGTGCCGCAGCACCTCGAACCCCTCGGTCTGCTCGCGCAGCGCCCAGGCGACGGTGTCGGTGATCGCCGCCTCGTCGCGGGAGACGCTCGGAATGTCGACGAGGGTCGCGGTGATCGAGATCGGGTCGGCGCGCAGATCGATGGTCACCGGACCAGCCTAAGTGTTCACCCGTCTCACAACCGGGCCGAGCGGCGCGGTCGGGGCGGACGGGCCGGGCGGCAACAGGTAGCCCACCACCTCGCGATCTGCACCCAGTAGGCTGAAGTGCCGTGAGCACACAGGGAGCATCCGCAGTCGGCTTGGCGATGGTGACCGCGAACGGGACGGTCCTCGACACCTGGTACCCGTATCCGGAACTGGGCACGTTCGAGACGTCCGAGACCACGCGGCTGAGCCCGGCCGACGCCGAGTACGCACGCTTCGCCGATCTGGTCGGCCCCGACGAGGCCCGCCGGGTCGAGGTCGTCGCGGTGCGCACCACGATCGCGGACCTGTCGGCGCCGCCGATCGACACCCACGACACATATCTGCGCCTGCATTTGCTGTCCCACCGTCTGGTCCGGCCGCACGGACTCAGCCTGGAGGGGCAGTTCGGGCTGCTGGCCAACGTGGTGTGGACCAATCACGGCCCGTGCGCGGTCGAGGACTTCGAACTGGTGCGCGCGAAGTTGCGCGCCCGCGGTCCGGTCACCGTCTACGGCGTCGACAAATTCCCGCGCATGGTCGACTACGTGCTGCCCGCCGGCGTCCGCATCGCCGACGCGGACCGGGTGCGGCTGGGCGCGCATCTGGCCGAGGGCACCACGGTCATGCACGAGGGTTTCGTGAACTTCAATGCCGGCACGCTCGGCGCTTCCATGGTCGAGGGCCGCATCTCGGCCGGTGTGGTGGTCGGCGACGGTTCCGATGTCGGCGGCGGCGCGTCCATCATGGGCACCCTGTCCGGTGGCGGTAAGCAGGTCATCTCGATCGGCGAGCGCTGCCTGCTCGGCGCCAACGCCGGCCTGGGCATCTCGCTGGGCGACGATTGCGTCGTCGAGGCCGGCCTCTACGTCACCGCGGGCACCAAGGTCGCCCTGCCGGACGGCCGCACGATCAAGGCCGCCGAACTGTCGGGGCAATCGAACCTGCTGTTCCGCCGCAACTCACTGACCGGCAGCGTCGAGGTGGTCGCCCGCAAGGGCACCGGCATCGAACTCAACGCCGCCCTGCACGCGAACTGATCCGGCGCGAAACGCTCCTCCCGCTCGGCATCCGATCCGAGCAGGGAAGGGGCGTTTCGCATTGGGCGGGCCTCTTCGATTCCGACGCCGCGCTCGCACTACGGCGTGATCGGGCCCGTCCGCGCGAACCGATCGGCGTTGCGATCATGCGCCGACCTCGCCACCACTACGCCAGTCACCGCCCGAACGCGTATGTCCGCATCTGGTCACTACCGGTACGTGAGATCCGAAGCAGCGATGCCGCGTGACGGCCGGTCAGGCCGAGCCGCTCGGCCAGCGCACCCGACACCGCGTCGGCATTGCCGGCCATTTCGAGGAGCAGCCGGTTCCGGGCCTGTTCGGCCCGATGCAATTCGGCGGATGCCCGTTTGAACGTCGTGGACCGCGCGGGGGCACGGCCACCTCCGACACGTTCGGACAACTCGCCGGTGGACAGGATTCGGGCCTTCGCGCGCTCGATTCGCGACATCACTTCGGTTACGCGGTCGCGGTCGGTGCTCATGGAGTCACGATATCGCGGGACGCGAGCTGTTCGTCCAGCTCCCGCACCACACGGGTGCTCGCCCACGGCGCCAGCCGGTGGCGACCGTCGGCTATGGCACCGGCCAAGCGCGGCGAGCGGTTCTGCTCGGCCAGTTCCGCGGCGTCCGCGACCGCCGTAGCTGCTTCCTCGATGGAGCCCATTTGGATGAGCGCACCTTCCAGCTCGAGGAGTGTGACGGCGCGATCCCGGACGTACTCGGGTTGCATCAAGGCCAGCGCGCTGCGGGACGCCTGCGCGGCCGCCTCTGCCCGCCCGAGAACGGACAAGCAGTTTCCTCGATAACTCTCCTGGATGGCCGCGCCCATGAAGTACGCACGAGACTGGGACGGGTGAACCGGCTGCAACCCGACCAGGGCGGCGTCCGCGTCGTCGAGCGATTCCAGACAGACGGAGTGTTGTCCGGCGATCGCGGCGGCCTCCGCGTTGCGGACCGCGACATACGCGCGCAAATGCCGGTCCGCCGACTGCGCCACCCATGACCGGGCCGCCACCGCGTAATCGACCGCGATCCGCGGCCGCTTCTGCCACGTCGCCAGCTGCGACAAATGGCACAGCATATATGCGGCGAGATCGGAATCCTCTGCCTCGTGGGCGAATTCGCGTGCCTGCGTGTACAGCCGACCGGATGTCGCATAGTCGCGGACGTCCCATGCCAGCGAGCCGGCCAGTCCGGTCCATTCGGCATACAGCGACAACAACATCGGGCGCAATGTCGCCGGAGTGTCCCGCAACATCGCCTCTGTGACCTGTTGTTGGGCCACTACCATCCCTTGCGCGGCCGGTGATCCCAGCAAATCGTCCAGTTGCATCGCCTGATGCAATGTCGACCGCATCAGGTCCACCGCCGCTGAATCCGGCCGCCCTGCGCCCGACATGAGGTAGTTTGCGCGTTCGACCGTGTCACCTACCCCCAATGACGCCAGAGCAGCCGCTCCGATGGCGGTGCCAACCCGCGACAGTTCGCGCCGCTCGTGCTCCTCGTCCTCCGGCTTCCGCAAAACGTGGAATCGGGCTTTCACCTCGGCCGGGGCCTTCGCAAGCATCCCCGCATACAAACCTTGCGCGGTATATCCGACTGGTCGCTGTCCCTTTTCCCATCCCCGCACCGATCGTTCCGCAGCCCCCAGCGCCTGCGCGAACTTGGTCTGGTTCATCTGATACGCGTGCCGCAATGCCGCGCACTCGATGTCGGTCCACGTGGCGACGATATCCATGGCAGCCCCCTGCGGTGAAAGTAGTCGAACTGAGAAGTGCCGGTTTCTGTCCGGTTCCTGTCCGGAAATGCCCGCCGGACAACGGCGAACCTTGTCTCGAGCCCCGCCGCCGGGTGCGCATTCCCCGGCGGCGGGTGCGGACCAACCGATCCGACCAACTACTCGAGACGACGGAAAACAATGAGTATCGATGCAATCGGCTACGTACGCAGTGACATTTCCGGCTTGAACCAGCGATCGGACGAGGAACAGCTGAGACACCTTGCCAAAAGCAGAGGATACAACCTCCGCAAGACGATCGTATTCGGTTCGCACACAGTCGATCCCGAACGACGACTCCGCTCCGTCCTCAACCGCATGTATACCGTGGAGGCGGTACTTGTGCCGAGCGCCGCGCATTTCGACGGCGGTGCTGTCCCAGCTTCGATCAGTCAGCGCGCGAAAGTCGTTGTCGCTACGCCGAAATCGGTGATCGGGCAGCTTCTGTCGACAGCGACGACTATCCGATGAACGAAGAAGCGCACACCGAACCCGGCTCGCGCGCAATGGCTTACATCTGCGTCGACCTGATCGCGACAATGACCGATATCGAGCGGGCCGCACGGCAGGTCGCGGCACGGCTCGGATACGTATACATCGGGATGACGAAAAGCAGCAGCCTCATCGATCCCGAGGTATTGCCCGAACACATCCGGACACACGAGGTCGAGTTGCTGATCGTGCCCGACATGGCGCACCTGCGTGGCAAAGTCCCACCCGAGCTTGCCGAGGTCACCGACATCCACGACCTCGCCACCGGCCACACCTACGAGCGGGAGGGTGCGTACGCACCCGATCAGGGGCACCGGCCGAACCCGTTGGCGACACCATGGTGAAACCTCCTCTGCCACAACGCCGCCCGTCGGACGACATCCAGGCGAGCTGGTCAGCGAGTATCGCTCTGCTGGACAGCTTGCTCACTGCCCTGCAGGCATGGCAGCCCTCCCAGCTGCCGCCCGCTGCCCCCACTGAGCAGGACATTGCCGTGCTGGCAGCTTTCGGAACGAAGGTGCCGAACCACAGCTTCGGGGACTAGGCGAGTTCGCCGCTGCCTGCACGGTCGCCTCGATCCGAGGCCGTCCGGCTGGTCCGCGCCACGACCGCAGCGGACCAGTTCGCGGACGTCCAGTCCGCTCTGCGGGCATGACAACCGACCGATAGACAAGACAGGGGAAACGATGCGCATCGGAGCAATCACCATCATCAGTGCTGCTGTCGCGATGGCGGGGACCGTGATCGCGGCCTCGCCCGTGCACGCCGCGGCGAAGTCGTGCAATCTCGGATTCATGCCGGCGAAGCCGACCGTCGGGGTCGGCTCGATCATCGGGAACGCGTGGGCGGCCTGCGATGTCCCGCCCGAGCGTCATGAATTGCGGCTCGCCCTGCAGCTTCGGACTCGCGACGGATGGCAAGGGCAAGCACTGATCAGCGATCCGGGCATTCCGTCGCCCCGGCTCACATACTCGGTGAAGACGAAGTGCTTACCTGGAATGTGGCGGGTCCAAGCTCAGGCTGTCGGTACCCTCCAAGGGCACCCGTTCGACTTCGTCGACTCCAGCATCGAGCGCATCGTCACCGCCGAAGAATGCGCGAGAGGGAACTGACATGCCAATGACCCAGGGGCGATACGGCGACAGCACCGAACACCACCGGCTGTTCTGGATAGGCCATAACGCCGGCCAACTGCTGCGCTCGCTGCGGCGCGACCCCCGCGACGGCGGCGACGGGTACACGATGCACCGGGAATTCGGTGCGTGGGTATTGCGGCCGGTATCGGGGTGGCGGTCGCTGCGATGGATCACTCCTCCAGTCGACAAGGTGCGCTCGGTGCAGGATCGGGATGCCGCGGCCGACTATTACGCGGCAAAGTTCGGGATATAGCCGAGTTTGCATCAACGCCCCACCCAGCCCGGGTGGGGCGTTTCGCACAAGCGCCTCTATTCGATTCCGAAGGCCAGCACGCGCTGCGGGGCGATGCGGATCAGTTCGCGCGAACCGCCGTCGAGGTAGGTGTCCACATCTCGCAAAGCCTGTGCCACACCGCGGATTTCGAGGCAGCGCACCTGCCACGGATTCACCGAGGCGATATCGTCCACGACGAAGGCGACCCGGTCCTCCTTGACGAGGTTGCGGAACTTCTGCGAGGCGCCCATGTTGTGGCCCGCGATATCGATGGTACCGAGGGCTTCGTTGTAGCGGAAACCCACCGGATTGTTCTGCGGCGATCCGTCCGGGCGGATGGTGGCCAGCCGACCCAGGCGTTGGCCCGCCAGATACTCGATCTGGGCTGCAGACAGCGTTGCGATCATGGGCCGACCTTAGAACCTCGAGTGCGGTACAGGTCAACCCGGCACGTTCCCGGCATCGGATCGATACGTCAGCGCAGCAGCTTCTTCTGGACCTTGCCCATCGCGTTGCGCGGCAATTCGGTCACCATCAGCACCTCACGCGGGCGTTTGTGCGCCGAGAGCTGCTGGGCGACGAAGTCGACGAGTTCGCGCTCGGAGATCGCGGTGTCGGGTCGCGGCACCACGTAGGCCCGGATGCGCTGCCCCAGATCCGCGTCCTCGATCCCGACCACGGCGACCTCGGCCACACTCGGGTGGCCGAGCAGGCAGGTCTCGACCTCCCCGGCCCCGACGCGATAGCCGCCGGATTTGATCAGATCCACCGATTCGCGCCCGACGATGCGATGGAATCCCTCGGCGTCGATCGCCGCCACGTCGCCGGTGACGAACCAGCCGTCCTCGGTCCAGCTCTCGGCGGTGGCCTCCGGCAGGCCGAGATAGCCGTCGAACAGCATGGGACCGCGCACCTGCAGTCCGCCGATACTCTCGCCGTCGTGCGGAACCGGCGCTCCTGCCTCGTCGCGCAACCGGGTCTGCACACCCGCCACCGGCAGCCCGACCCAGCCCGGCCGACGTTCGCCGTCCGCCCGGGTGGAGAGGGTGATCATGGTTTCGCTCATACCGTAGCGTTCCACCGGCGCCTGCCCGGTCAACTCGCGCAGCCGTTCGAAGACCGGAACCGGCAGCGGCGCACTACCGGAGACCAGGAGCCGGGCGTTCGCCAATTCCTTTGCGGCGTCGGGATCTTCGGCGATGCGCGACCAGACCGTCGGCACGCCGAAGTACATGGTGCCGTCTGCCGCGGCATAGGCGGCCGGAGTCGGCTTGCCGGTGTGCACGAGCGGGCTGCCGACCCGCAGCGGTCCCAGCACGCCGAGGATCAGCCCGTGCACGTGGAACAGCGGAAGCCCGTGCACCAGTATGTCTTTCGAGGTCCACGACCACGCGTCGAACAGGGCGTCCAGACCGGCCGCGATGGCGCCACGACTGAGCACGACGCCCTTGGGCGCCCCCGTGGTCCCCGAGGTGTAGAGGATGAAAGCCGTTGTATTCGCGGCCGGTTCGGGATGGCTGTGCCACGAGCGGGCGTGTTTGCGCACCGGAATCACCGGCAGCGTGGGGTTGTCCGGCGCCGCACCGAGCCAGGCCCGCGCACCGGAATCGGCGAGGATGTGGTCCAGCTCGGCCGACCCCGCATCCGGCGGCACCGGCACGGCGGCGACCCCGGCGATGAGGCAGCCCAGGATTCCCAGCACGGTGGTGGCGGTCGGGCGGGCGAGAATCGCGACGCGGCCGGCCCCGGCGACGCGTTCGGCCACCGAGGTCGCGGCGCCGACCAGATCGCTGCGCGAGAGCGTCTCACCGTCGATGGTGACCGCATCGGGAATGTCGTAGCCGGCGGCCACGGCGGCCGGATTCAGCGAGGGCAACAGCGGCAGCGAACCGTAGGACATCGGGCCAACCTATCAATCCGGCACATCGAAGAGGCACCGCCGGCACTCTCTTGGCCGGGCGGCCCGTTGCGAATTCGTCTCGTCGGCTCGCGGCCGTTGACAGCGCAGTGAGGTGGTGAGACTGTCGAAGTGCAGTCTTCTCACGCGGAGATGGGGGTCGACGATGACCACGTCCATTCGCACGTCGCCCGGGCAACCGGTCGCCGAATACGATGTCGCGGCACACCTGGACGGTTCGGCCGCCTTCTTCGGTGCCGCGGCCAACGTCATCATGCAGCTGTCGCTCGCGCCCGTCGGATACGGCGTGGTGGAGAGCACCGTCGACAGCGGCAAAGTGATGCTCCATCCGGTCAAACGCACCCGGACCACGCTGACCTACCTCGCCGTGGCCATGCTGGGCAGCGACGACGAACGCGCCGCCTATCGCGCGGCGGTGAACTGGCAGCACCGCCAGGTCCGCTCCACCGCGCAGAGCCCGGTCAAGTACAACGCCTTCGATCCGAAGCTGCAGCTGTGGGTGGCGGCATGTCTGTATTGGGGTTCGCGCGACCTCTACGAGCGGATGCACGGCCCGATGCCGGATCAGGAGGCCGAGGCGTTCTACCGCCACGCCGCCCGGTTCGGGACCACCCTGCAGATGCCGCAGGCGATGTGGCCGGCCGACCGCGCCGCCTTCGACGCCTACTGGAACCGGCAGCTCGCCGAGGTCCGCATCGATCCGACGATCCGCGCGTACTTCGATGATCTGGTGGATCTGAAGATGTTCCCGCCCCCGGTTCGCTTGCCATTCAAGCGATTTCACCGCTGGGTGGTCGCCGGCTTGCTGCCGCCGAATCTGCGTGCGCAGATGGAGATGCCGTGGACGGCGTCCGACGACCGCCGCCTGTCCCGGCTGTTGCACGCGGTCGGCGCGGTGGAGGAGCGAGTTCCCAAGCAGCTCAAGATGTTTCCGGTCAACGCCTATATGTTCGACATGAGGATCCGGCGGCGCCTGGGGCTCCGGCTCGTGTGAGATCCGGACTCGGGGTGAGCGATCCGGAGGGTGGCGGCGCTCGGGAGTACCAGGAAATCCGGCGTCTAGGGAATCCGGAAACCGGGGACCACGTGGTCGCGGGCGAACCGACGGCAGGCGGCCTCGTCGTCCACCGGGATCAGCGTCTGCGGAGTCAGCGCGAGCGAGAGCGCGTTGCGGGCGACCAGTTCGGCCAGTGGCAGCGGATCGTAGTGCGGCAGTTTGCCTTCCGTCTGCAGGCGGGTGATGAATTCGGCGACGTAGTCGCGTCCCAGCTCGATCACCGGCGCGCCCTGCACGGTGAGATAGGGCAGTACGACCTCTGGTTCGGTGGTCAGCAGCCGGTCCAGCAGTTTGTTGCCACGCAGCCCGTCCAGGAAGGCGACGAACAGTTCGACGATCTGATCCTCGGCGCTGGCGTCGCGATCGATCTGGCGCTGCACCGCGGCGTCGACCTGTTCCACGAACTGGCGCGCCTGCCACAGTCCGACGGCCTGGATCAGATCGGATTTACCCGCGAAGCGCCGGTACAGCGTCGCCAGCGACAGCCGCCCACGCCGCGCGACCTCGACCATGCTGGTGCGTTTGATGCCGAAATCCAGGAACGCCAGCAGCGCCGCGTCGAGTACCGTGGTCTGATTGCGGTCCTCCGGACCCGCGCCGCGCACCAGCGGCAGGAGCCGAGTCGACAGTTTGGTCGAGCCGGTCATGATCGTTCCTCTCCTTCGCCCGGGTCGCGGACACGGTGACGTTCTCATCATCCCATATGGTCAGCGGCCCCGATTGACATGATGCCACACCGATGAGAAGGTTTATGCGAAAGCTTCTCATATTCTCTCGCCGATCCGGCGGGGAGGAACAGGAGACGAGTCGACGATGACCGCCCCCCTGCGCGCGACCGACCACGAGCCCGAGATTCCGGGCGACGAACTCACCCCGGAGACTGTGCGCGAACACATCGACGGCGTGGCCGCCTTCCTCGGCGGCGCCGCGAACGTGATCATGCAGCTCAGCCACCCGCCGGTCGGGTACGGCGTCCTGGAGAGCACGGTCGACAGCGGCAAGGTGACGCTGCACCCGATCAAGCGGCTGCGCACCACACTGACCTATCTGGCCGTGGCGTGGCTGGGCAACGACGAGGACGTGCGGAGCTATCGGGAGGCGGTCAACGCCTCGCACCGCCCGGTGCATTCGGGCCCGAACAGCCCGGTCAAGTACAACGCCTTCGATCCGAAGTTGCAGTTGTGGGTGGCGGCCTGCCTGTACTGGGGCGTCGACGATCTGTACCAGCGCATGCGCGGACCGATGGATCCCGAACTCGCCGAGCGTTTCTACCGCTACAGCGTCCGCCTCGGCACCGGTCTGCAGATGCGTCCGGAGATGTGGCCGGCCGACCGGGACGCGTTCTACGCGTTCTGGGAGGAGAACCTCGCGACGAAGACCATCGACGAACCCGTGCGCCGCTACTTCAACGATCTGATCGATCTGAAGATGCAGCCGCGCCTGATTCAGTTGCTGGCCGGGCGTTTTCACCGATTCACCGTCACCGCACTGCTGCCGCAGCACCTGCGCGACGAGATGGGGATGCGCTGGACCGCACGCGACGAACGCCGGTTCCGGTTCGTCCTGCGCTCGATCTCGGCGGTGTGGACGCGGATGCCCACGGTGATCCGGGTCTTCCCGTTCAACTTCTATCTCGCGGATATGCGGCTGCGCCGGCGCTTCGGCCGGCCCCTGGTCTGATTCAGCGCTCGGCGAGGGCGCGGAGGAAGAAGCCGAGGTTGGCCGGGCGTTCGGCCAGCCGCCGCATCAGGTAGCCGTACCACTGGTTGCCGTAGGGCACGTAGACCCGCACGGCGTGACCGGCCTCGGCGAGGCGCTGCTGTTCGATGGAGCGAATGCCGTAGAGCATCTGAAATTCGAAATCGCCCGGCGCGCGCCCGTTCCGAGCGGCCATGTCGTGGGCGGCGGCGATCATGACCGGATCGTGGGTGGCGACCATCGGATATCCCGTCCCGGCCATGAGCACTTCCAGGCAGCGCAGATACGACTCGTCCACATCGGCGGTGCGCTGGTAGGCGACGGACTCCGGCTCGCGATACGCGCCCTTGCACAACCGGATTCGCGCGCCCTCGGCCGCGGCGACGCGGCAGCGATCCTCGGCACGGCGCAGATAGGTCTGGGTGGCGACCGCCAGCCAGGGATAGTCGGCCCGCACCATGTGCACGGTCGACTCGGTGGTTTCGGTGGTGGTGTGATCCTCCGCGTCGACGGTGATCCACACCCCCGCCTGCTGTGCCCGCTCGCACAGTGTGTGCAGGTTCGCGGTGGCGATCTCGGGGCCGTCGAGCCCCAGCGACTGCCCCAGCGCGGACAGTTTCACCGAAACCTCCACCGGTGCAAGGGATTGCACCGACCATGACCGGTCCCATCGGGCCAGGAGATTCCATCGGGCCAGGTCGTCGATCAATGCCAGATATTCGGCCACCGCGTCGTCGGCCATCGACCGCTCGGTCGTGTACTCACCGAGAAAGTCGACGCTCACCATCCGGCCGCTGTCCAGCAGTGCGGTGACGACCGGAGCGAGGTCGGTGCGCGTCTCACCGGCCACGAATCGATGCACGACCTCCGCGGTGACCGGAAACCCGGTGATCGCCCGTTTCATTCGCACCGAACCGGCGGCGGCGAGGATGGCAGGACGCAGCGGGTTCATCGTCGCGCCCTCCCGGATATGGGCACCGGTTCGCCGCTCATTCCGACTCCATGTGCGGATACCGGTAGTCGGTCGGTGGTACGAAGGTTTCCTTCAGGGTGCGGGGCGCGACCCAGCGCAGCAGATTCAGATACGACCCGGCCTTGTCGTCGGTGCCGGATGCGCGCGCACCGCCGAAGGGCTGCTGGCCGACCACCGCGCCGGTCGGCTTGTCGTTGACGTAGAAATTGCCCGCCGTGAAGCGCAGCGTGCCGGCGGCCCGGTCGATCGCGGCCCGATCGCGGGCGAAGACCGCACCGGTCAGCGCATAGGGTGCCGCCGAATCCACTTCCGCGAGTATCGCGTCGAAGGCCTCGGGGTGATCGTCGTCGTAGACGTACACCGACAGGATCGGACCGAAGTATTCGGTGGTGAACGCCTCGTCACGCGGAGTGTCGGCCAGCAGCACGGTGGGCTGGACGAAGAAGCCCTCGCTGTCGTCGTAGGTGCCGCCCGCCGGAATGCCCAGGCCGGCCGAGCGGGCCCGCTCGATCGCGGCGACATTCTTGTCGTAGGCGCGCCGATCGATCACGGCCCCACCGAAATTCGACAGATCGGCCACGTCGCCGTAACTCAATTCGTCGACCTGAGTGAGGAAATCGTCGCCCATCTCCCGCCACAGCGAGCGCGGAATATAGGCGCGGGAGGCGGCCGAACATTTCTGTCCCTGATATTCGTAGGCGCCGCGAATCAGCGCGGTACGCAAGGCATCCGGATCGGCCGAGCGATGCGCGAGCACGAAATCCTTCCCGCCGGTCTCCCCGACCAGCCGCGGATATCCGTGGTAGCGACCGATATTCGAGCTCACCCGCTGCCACAGGTGCTGGAAGGTGCGGGTCGAGCCGGTGAAGTGGATACCGGCCAGGCGCGGATCGGTCAGCGCGGCCTCGGACAGTTCGATGCCGTCACCGGTGACCAGATTGATCACACCCGGCGGCAGCCCGGCCTCCTCGAGCACCCGCATCGTGTAATAGGCCGCCAGTGTCTGGGTGGGTGAGGGCTTCCACACCACGGTATTGCCCATCAGGGCCGGCGCGGTCGGCAGATTCCCGGCGATCGCGCTGAAGTTGAACGGGGTGATCGCGTAGACGAACCCCTCGAGCGGACGGTAATCCATCCGATTCCACACGCCCGCAGACGATTCCGGCTGCTGCGCCAGGATGTGGCTTGCGAAGGCGACGTTGAACCGCCAGAAGTCCACCAGCTCGCAGGGCGCGTCGATTTCGGCCTGATACGCCGACTTCGACTGGCCCAGCATGGTCGCGGCGGCCACCGTCTCCCGCCACGGCCCGGCCAGCAGATCGGCGGCCCGCAGCAGCACCGCGGCGCGCTCGGTGAACGGCAGCGCCCGCCACTGCGGCGCCGCGGCCGTCGCGGCCTCGATCGCGGCCCGGCCTTCCTCCTGCGTCACATCGGCGTAGGTGCCCAGCGCGTGCGCGTGCCGATGCGGCATCACGATCTCGGAGCGGGGCCCGGTCCCCGGCCGATGCTTGCCGCCGATCACCAGCGGCACGTCGACCGTTCGCCCGGAAATTTCGGCAAGTTTGCCGATCAGTAGTTCTCGTTCCCGGCTCCCCGGCGCAT
>NZ_BAFW01000207.1 GCF_000308535.1 Nocardia cerradoensis NBRC 101014
GGCGGCTCCCGCCGCGCACGGCATCGCACTCGACGTCTCGAAACCGGCGGCACGCCGGGCCGCGCGCGCTCATTCGCGTGCGGCCTCGATACTCGCCGACGTGTGGCGGGGGCTGCCGATCCGGGACCATGCGCTCGACCGGGTGCTGTGCGTCTTCGCGCCGCGCAACCCGGCCGAGGTCGCGCGGGTGCTGCGCCCTGGCGGCACCTTCGTCGTCGTCACCCCCACCCCGCGGCACCTGGGCGAACTCATCGCCCCACTGGGCATGGTGGGTGTGCAGACGGACAAGGACGAACGCCTGATCGATGCCCTGTCCAGCGCATTCCGGCAGATCCGGCGGGTCTCGGTCGAATACTCGATGACTCTGGATCACGACGCGATCGCGAATGTGGTCGGCATGGGACCGTCGGCTCACCACGCCGCCGCATCCCGCGAAGCGTCGATAGCCGACCTCCCCGAAGCCATGCCGGTTACCGCCTCGGTCACGATCACGACCTACCGCCGCTGACCGGCGTTCACGCTGGTCACCTGAAGAAGCCCGCCACCCGCTCCCGGTCGGCATAGACGTAGATCTCCGCGATGCGTTCGTTCGTCACCGTGAACGCGATCAGTACCCCGGGCTGTCCGTCGAACATGATCACGGCGCCGGCGGCGCCGTTCACCAGCACCGGCCGCACATCCGAGGACGGCCGGGCGAACAGCAGGGCGCGGGTGGCGGTGTCGCGCGGGCCGTGGATCTCCCAGCCGCCTCCCGCACCGGCGTCGGCGCGGAGCACGATATCCGGCGCCAACTGCGCCACCAGAGCCTCGAAGTCGCCACGACGGGCGGCCGCGAAGAATGCGTCCACCACAACGCGCTGGTCACCGAGGTCACCTTCGGGCGTCGGCGCGGCCCGCAGCCGCCGTCGCGCGCGACTGGCCGATTGCCGTGCGGCGGCGGGGGTCCGGTCCAACAGCGCGGCGATCCGATCGAACGGCACCGCGAAGATGTCGTGCAGGACGAAGGCGACCCGTTCGGCCGGGTCCAGCCGCGTCAGCACCGCCTGCATCGCCAGACTCACCGAATCCGACAGCAGCGCTTGCTCTTCCGGTCCCGAGCGATGATCGGCGACGAGCAGCGGATCCGGCAGCCGGGTACCGCTCGGATACTCGCGCCGAGACCGCCTGGCGCGCAACAGATCCAGACAGGTGTGCGCCACCGCCGTGGTGAGCCAGGCATCGATGTTGCCGACGGCGCGGGGCGGGCTGCGATGCACGCGCAGCCAGGTCTCCTGAACCGCGTCCTCCGCATCGACCGCCGAGCCGAGGATGTGGTGTGCGAGCGCCCGCAGTCGCGGCCGCTGGTCGTGCAGCCGTTGCAGGGCCTGTTCGCGCTCGCTCACGCCGGTCACATCCTCGCCACGCGCTACGCCATATCAAGTGCGGCCATATCAAGTGCGACCACTCACCATAATCAGCCAGGAGGCAGCCATGCGCAGTCTTTCCCGCTCTCAGCCGGTCCGTACGGCCACGTCGACCGCCACGACCGGACGCTTCTTCCGCCGCGAACCGGCGCCCGCTGCGGCCGTCGGCCGATACCGCACCGTCGCCTATCGGGTCGCCACCGGCGCCATCGTCGCCGAGGCCGCGGTGGGTGGCGTCTGGGATCTCGCCCGCATCCCGTTCGTGACGGATGTGGTCACCCATCTCGGGTATCCGCGCTATTTCCTGGTGTTGCTCGGCGTGTGGAAACTCCCGGCCGCGATCGTGCTGGCCGCTCCCCGGCTCCCACTGTGCAAGGAATGGGCTTATGCCGGAATGTTTTTCGTGTACACGGGTGCCATCGCGTCACATCTGGTCACCGGCTATGCGCGCGCGGAAGTGGGGGTGCTCGGCGCCATGACCCTGCTGACCGTCACCTCGTGGGCACTGCGGCCCGCCGACCGGTGCCTGCCCGGCCGTCAGCCCTTGCGGATGCGGTCGTAGAGATCGGTGGTGCGGGCCGCGACCTTCGCCCAGCTGAATTCGGCCGTCGCGCGCGCCCGCCCGGCCGCCCCGAACCGCGCCGCGGTCTCGGCGTCACCGGCGAGGTCGTTGACCAGGTCGGCGAGGTCGCGTTCGAAGTCGCGGGGCGCCTGCGGGTCGTAATGGGCCAGCCGCCCGGTCTGCCCGTCGGCGACCACCTCCGGAATTCCGCCGACATCCGAGGCGACCACCGCGGTGCCGCAGGCCATCGCCTCCAGATTCACGATCCCGAGCGGCTCGTATACCGAGGGACAGATGAAAACGCTTGCGGCGGAAAGGATCTGGCGCACCTGCTCGGTCGGCAACATATCGCGGACCCAGAACACGCCGCCCCGCGTCGCGGCGAGTTCGCGCACCGCCGCGGCCGCCTCGGCCTCCAACTGCGGGGTGTCCGGGGCGCCCGCGCACAGCACCAGCTGAATCCCGGGATCGATATCGCGGGCCGCGGCGAGCAGATGGGCGACTCCCTTCTGCCGGGTGATGCGACCGACGAACGCCGCGATCGGCGCATCGTCACGCACTCCCAGTTCGGCGAGCACATCCCGGGCCTCGGGCACCGGACCGCCCGGGAACCAGGCCCGGGTGTCGATACCGTTGTGCACGACGTGTACTCGTGCGGGGTCGACGGTCGGGTAGGCGTCGCGGACGTCGCGGCGCATACCCTCGCTCACCGCGATCACCGCATCGGCATTCTCCATCGCGGTCCGTTCCGACCACGACGACAACCGGTAGCCGCCGCCCAGCTGTTCGGCCTTCCAGGGCCGGCGCGGCTCCAGCGAATGCGCGGTCAGCACGTGCGGGATGCCGTACAGGCTCGCC
>NZ_BAFW01000206.1 GCF_000308535.1 Nocardia cerradoensis NBRC 101014
CCGGCGTTGCCACGCCCACCGGGCCCACTGCCGGTGAGCCGGGCAACATCGGTCAGGCCCACGACACACTCGGCAGTGTCCCTTCACCGACCGGCAATGCCACCTCACCCACCGATGCCACCGCGCAGGCCGCCGGACCGGCTCCGGGATCCGACCGGCAGGGGTTCACCCCGCGGGCCGCCACCGGGAGTGACGCCGTGGCGCCGACCGGTCCGGCGACCGAACACCGGCCCGGATCGGAGCCCACAACCGAACCGACAGCGGCTGGAACCACCGGTTACATCGCCGCCCCGGGGCCGGAACAGAACTCCGGATTCGCCCCGGCGACGGAGGCATCCGCGACCGGGTGGGCGCCACCGCCGTTACCGGGCGATCCCCCTTCGCCCGCCGGAGGACTCCGATGAGCGTCGAGGCGGTAATAGACGACGGGAAGGTGCGCTGCGGCTGGTCGCAGTCGTCGCAGCTCTACCGGGATTATCACGACACCGAGTGGGGCCGGCCGCTGCACGGGGACGATGCGCTGTTCGAGCGGATGTGCCTCGAGGCATTCCAGTCGGGGCTGTCGTGGATCACGATTCTGCGCAAGCGGCCTGCGTTCCGGGCGGCGTTCGCCGAATTCGCCATCGACCGGGTGGCCGAATTCGGCGACGACGACGTGGAACGGCTGCTGGCCGATCCAGGCATCGTGCGCAATCGCGCCAAAATCCTCGCGTGTGTCGCCAATGCCCGGGTTGCGCGGGACCTGAGCCCGGGGCTGGACGAGCTGCTCTGGTACTTCGCGCCGCCGGCTCGCCCGCGCCCGCGCGCGCTGTCCGACGTGCCCGCCGTCACACCCGAATCCGTAGCTCTCGCAAGAGAACTCAAGAAGCGCGGGTTCCGGTTCGTGGGCCCCACCACGGCCTACGCATTGATGCAGGCGACCGGAATGGTCGATGACCATCTGGCCGATTGCTGGGTCGATCTGCGGCGTTGATCGCGCGCCACGCCGGTCGGTTTTCGAACTCAGGTACCCGGCCGCTTCGCTGATAAGGAAGAATAGGCGTGGTGCAGCCCACCGGACATGCCTGTCGCGTCCGGCGGCTGCCTGTTGGTGACAACACATTAGTTCCGAGAAGTGCGCAGCAGACCGCGCGGATCTGGAGGGAGCAGAGGATGGCGGCCATGAAGCCCCGCACCGGGGACGGTCCCCTCGAGGCAACCAAGGAAGGGCGTGGAATCGTCATGCGGGTTCCACTCGAGGGTGGCGGGCGTTTGGTCGTCGAGCTCACGCCGGAGGAAGCGGCAGCTCTCGGTAAAGAGCTCACCGCGGTGACCAGCTAGCCGCTCGACCCAACGAAATACACCGGTGATGAAATTGCCGGAGCGAACCCGCGCGCGCAGATCCGGCCGGGTCACCGGCCGGATCTGCGCCCGTCGCGTCGGCTACCTCGACCGGGCGGCCGTATCCGCCGCACGGATCACATGAACGGCCGGGACGGCGAGACGCGCGAAGCGACCCCCGGCCCCGTGCCGAGGACGCCCACCGTCCACGCCACGCCCCTGGCCGCGATCGCACCCGCGCTGGCCTGCCCCGAATGCCGGGCGGGCGTCGTGCTCCGGGATCGGCGCCTGGTATGCGAATCCGGCCACAGCTTCGATCTCGCCAAACAGGGCTACGTCAGCCTGCTGACCGGCGCCGCGACCAAGATGACCGGCGATACCGCGGACATGTTGGACGCCCGGGCCCGGTTCCAGAGCGCGGGCCATTTCGGCCCGATCGCGCGCGCCACGGCCGAGGCCGTGGCCGACGGCGCGCCGACCGGCATGATTCTCGAAATCGGCGCCGGCACCGGCTACTACCTCGCGGCCGGGCTCGA
>NZ_BAFW01000205.1 GCF_000308535.1 Nocardia cerradoensis NBRC 101014
CCCGGGCAACCCGCCCGACCGGCCGCACCCGCCCAGACCCAGCGCTGGGCGGCGGGCGACCCGGTGCGCCCGGTCGATCCGCAGGCCGCCGAGGGCAAGCCCGCCGATCCGAACGCGCCGGCGAATCCGAATGCGGCCCCGGCCGATCCGAACGCGCCGAAGCCGCCGGCCCCGGCGTGCACGCAGCCGCAGGGCCAGCCGGCGCCCGGTGCTCAGCCCGGCGCACCCGCACAGCCGAACGGCGCACCGGCACCGGCCGCACCCGAGCAGCAGTCGCAAACGCCGTCCAAGACACCGGAACCCGGCCCGGAGGCGGCCCCACCCGCCCCGGCCGCGCCGCCGAGCCCGACACAGCAGCCGGGGATCACGCTGCCGTTCGGAATCGTCGTCCCGCTGCCCGTGCTGCCGGGACCGCCGCCGCCGCAGTAGTCGCCCGGCATCCTCGTTCGACCCGAAACCCCCGCTGAGGCGGGGGTTTCGGCATAAACGGGACAGGCGGTCACGAAGCAGTAACGAAAAGGTCTCGGATGCGGTAATCTGATCTCGTTGTGTCACGAAAAGCTCACAGCGAGCATTGGAGGGTCACCACATCGTGGGACGTCACCGTAAGCAGCCGGCCACCCCTGTCCGGCGCGGATCCGTTATCGCTCTGACCGGCCTCGTCCCCGCGGGACTCGTGGCCGTCGGCGCCTCCGCCGCCGAGGTCAACACCGGCGAATTCACCGCTGTGGCTCTGCCGCAACACACTCCGGATGCTCAGCAGGTCGCCGACCAGCAGGCCGCACCGGACGAAATGATGCGTGCCGCAAAGCATCCCGGCCCGCCGATCGTGAAAACCGTTGCGCAGCCGGAAGGCCGGGTCGCCGCCGATCTGCCGCCGGGGCCCAACGGTCTGCCGGGCATCGCCTACGCGGCCTACCAGAACGCGGAACGCATTCTGGCCCAGGAACAGCCGGACTGCCATATGCCGTGGTCGGTGCTGGCCGGTATCGGACAGGTCGAATCGCATCACGCCTACGGCAAGGCCGATTCCAAGGGCGTCGCGCTCGACCCGATCTACGGCCCCGTCCTCGACGGCAGCCTGGCGGGCAACAATGTGGTGCACGCGACCGGTGACGATCTCGACGGCGGTATGCAGGGCTTCACCCGCGCGGTCGGCCCGATGCAGTTCCTGCCCGAGACGTGGCGCAAATACGCCGGGGACGGCGACGGCGACGGCATCGCCGATCCGCAGAACCTGTTCGACGCCGCCCTGACCGCCGGCAACTACCTCTGCTCGGGCGGATTGAACATGTCGGATCTGTCGCAGCAGTCCAAGGCGATCATGCGCTACAACAACTCGATGGCCTACGTCGCCAACGTGATGGCATGGGAAGTCGCCTACCGGACGGGTGTGGCGCCCAAGCCCAGCCAGCTGCCGCGAATCTGAGCCGGACGGCAGCCGGCCAGGCTGCCCCGAACGGCGCCCTCGCCACGGTCGCTAGACTCACCGCTATGCCAGTGGTTACGGAAACGGATGTGCGGGGCGCGCTCGCGAAGGTGGACGACCCGGAGATCCGCAAGCCGATCACCGAACTCGGCATGGTCAAGAGCGTCTCGGTCCGCGACGACAGCAGTGTGCACGTCGAGATCTATCTGACGACCGCGGCCTGCCCGCTGCGCACCAAGCTCACCGAGATGGTCACCAAGGCGGTGGCCGATGTGGCCGGCGTCGGCGCCGTGACCGTCGACCTCGACGTGATGAGCGACGAGCAGCGCACCGAACTGCGCAAGCAGCTGCGCGGCGACTCCGCCGACCCGGTGATCCCGTTCGCCCAGCCGGGGTCGCTGACCCGCGTGTACGCGGTCGCCTCCGGTAAGGGCGGCGTCGGAAAGTCGAGCGTCACCGTCAATCTCGCGGCCGCGCTTGCCGCACGGGGTCTCTCGGTCGGCGTGCTGGACGCCGATATCTACGGCCATTCCGTACCGCGCATGCTCGGCACCGACCAGCGGCCCACCCAGGTGGAGCGGATGATCATGCCGCCGGTCGCGCACGACGTGAAGGTCATCTCGATCGCCATGTTCACCCAGGGCAACACCCCGGTGGTGTGGCGCGGCCCGATGCTGCACCGCGCGCTGCAGCAGTTCCTGGCCGACGTGTTCTGGGGCGATCTGGACGTGCTGCTGCTGGATCTGCCGCCTGGCACCGGTGACGTCGCGATCTCCATCGCCCAGCTCATTCCGAATGCCGAGATCCTGGTGGTGACCACGCCGCAGCCGGCCGCTGCCGAGGTCGCCGAACGGGCCGGGGCCATCGCCCTGCAGACCCGCCAGCGCATCGCCGGAGTCGTGGAGAACATGTCGTGGCTGGATCTGCCCGACGGTTCCCGCATGGAGCTCTACGGTTCGGGCGGTGGCCAGGCCGTCGCCGACCGGCTCACCCGCGCGGTCGGCGCCGAGGTGCCGCTACTCGGCCAGATCCCGATCACCCAGGAACTGCGCGAGGCCGGTGACGAGGGCACCCCGATCGTGCTGAGCGACCCGGAAAACCCTGCGGCACAAGCGCTTCGGGGCATCGCCGACAAGTTGGCGGTGCGCCGCCGCGGGCTGGCGGGCATGTCGCTGGGCATCGACACCACCCGGCACCTATAGGCGAGTCCCCAGCACCCTCGCTCAGCGGGTTCCGGACACCACCGATGCCGCGCCCCGCGCTGAAACCGCGCGGGTGAGGACGGTGTACGCCAGTCCGGCCGGAGCCACCGAACCGGCCATCATGATCACCGCCACCGGCCGGGCCGTGTCCTCACCCCACCAGCGGTGACACCACGGCCGCGAGCGCGAACCGCAGGGAGGCCAGGAAGGCCGAACCGGTTCCCGCGCGCGCTCCCGTCTCGGCCGACGCCAGCGCGGTGGCGTTGGATAAGACGAGTCGGAACAATCGAGGCGGCCGCGGACGCGTCGGCCGCGCTCGATCACGTGCTGCGCGACGAACAGCGCTCTATTCCTCGACGTCGATCACACCGGCTCGCCACAGCTGCCGGGCTCGCTGTCGGTGTCGCCACCTAAGCTCGACCTATGCTCACGCTGCTGTTGTACGTGCTCATCGTCGGCTTGGTGGCCGCGTTGCTGTTCCTGGTGGCCAGCGCGGTGTTCGGGCGCGGGGAGGAATTGGGTCCGCTGCCGGAGGGCACGACGGTGACGGTGCTGCCCGCCGCGGGGATTCGCGGCTCGGATGTGCGCGCGTTGCGATTCCAGCAGGTGTTCCGGGGGTACAAGGCCGGCGAGGTCGACTGGGCGCTGAGCCGATTGGCCGCACGGATCGACGAGCTGGAACTCCAGCTCGAACGCAGCCGTGTCGCCACCCCGCCCGCCACCGGCGAGCCGGAAACCTCAGCGGCGCAATCGAACACAGGAAGCACGCCGCCTCCCACGGGCACTCCCCCGGCCGCCGCCAACGGCACGACCACCAACTTCAGCACCGGAACCTTCTTCGGCGGCGCTCCCTTCGCCGGTCCCGGCAGCACGACTCCCACCAGCCTCGGCGGACCGGCCTCGGCCGGACCGGGTACCCCCGCGTTCGGCGCTCCGGCGGGTCCGGGCAACACCGCTCTCGGCGGTTCGGCCGATCCCGGTAACCCGGCCCTCGGCGGTCCGACCGGTCCGACGTCCATCGGTCCGGTCGATGGCTTCGGCACCGGTTTCGCTCCCGGCACCGGTTTCGGTCCCGGGGCGGGCTTCGGTCCCGGCGCGAGCCTCACCGCCGGCCCGGGCTTCGCCCCCGGCGGCGGTTTCGGCAGCCTTCCCAGCGGGCCGCCGACGCCGACCGGCACCGCCTTCCCGGTGGCCGGCTATCCGGCGAAC
>NZ_BAFW01000204.1 GCF_000308535.1 Nocardia cerradoensis NBRC 101014
AGGTGCTGCGCGGCCCGGCCGCGGCGATCGTCAAGAACATGTCGTCGTCGCTGACCATCCCGACCGCGACCAGCGTGCGCGCCATCCCGGCGAAGCTGATGATCGACAACCGTCTGGTCATCAACAACCACCTGGCCCGTACCCGCGGTGGCAAGATCTCGTTCACCCACCTGCTCGGCTACGCGATCGTCCAGGCGGTCAAGGCGTTCCCGAACATGAACCGCCACTTCGCCGAGGTCGACGGCAAGCCGAATTCGGTCACCCCCGCGCACACCAACCTCGGCCTGGCGATCGACCTGCCGGGCAAGGACGGCAGCCGCACCCTGGTCGTCGCGGCGATCAAGAACACCGAGACGATGTCGTTCGCGCAGTTCCACAGCGCCTACGAGGACATCGTGCGCCGGGCGCGCGACGGCAAGCTCACCACCGAGGACTTCACCGGCGTCACCATCTCGCTGACCAACCCGGGCACCATCGGCACCAACCACTCGGTGCCGCGGCTGATGCCCGGCCAGGGCGCGATCATCGGCGCGGGCGCCATGGAGTACCCGGCCGAATTCCAGGGCATGAGCGATCAGCAGCTCGCCGAGATCGGTATCGGCAAGCTGATGACGCTGACCTCCACCTACGACCACCGCATCATCCAGGGCGCGGAGTCCGGTGATTTCCTGCGCACCATCCACAACCTGCTGATCTCCGACGAATTCTTCGACGAGATCTTCCACGGCATGGGTGTGCCCTACGAGCCGGTCCGCTGGCGCAAGGACATCAAAGAGCGCGGTGTCGACAAGAGCGTGCGGGTCCAGGAGCTGATCGCGGCGTATCGCAGTCGCGGCCACCTGATGGCCGACACCGATCCGCTGCGGCTGGTGAAGGACAAGTTCCGCAGCCACCCCGACCTCGACGTCACCCAGCACGGGCTGACGCTGTGGGACCTCGACCGCGAATTCAACGTCGCGGGCTTCCACGGCCAGGAGCGGATGAAGCTGCGCGACGTGCTCTCGGTGCTGCGCGACGCGTACTGCCGCCACGTCGGCGTGGAGTACACCCACATCCTGGAAACCGAACAGCTGCAATGGATTCAGGACCGGGTCGAGCAGAAGCACGAGAAGCCGACCGTCGCCCAGCAGAAGTACATCCTGTCGCGGCTGAACGCGGCCGAGGCGTTCGAGACCTTCCTGCAGACCAAGTACGTCGGCCAGAAGCGCTTCTCGCTGGAGGGCGCCGAGTCGACCATCCCGATGATGGACGCCGTCATCGACCAGTGCGCCGAGCACGGGCTCGACGAGGTCGTCATCGGCATGCCGCACCGTGGCCGCCTGAACGTGCTGGCCAATATCGTCGGCAAGCCGTACTCGCAGATCTTCACCGAGTTCGAGGGCAACATGAACCCGGCCGCGACCCACGGCTCGGGCGATGTGAAGTACCACCTCGGCGCGCACGGCACCTACATCCAGATGTTCGGTGACAACGACATCGAGGTCTCGCTGACGGCGAACCCGTCGCACCTCGAGGCCGTCGACCCGGTGCTGGAGGGCCTGGTCCGCGCGAAGCAGGATCTGCTCACCAAGGAAGACCTGGTCACCAAGGGCGAAGAGGCGCGCACCTTCTCGGTCGTGCCGCTGATGCTGCACGGTGACGCGGCCTTCGCCGGCCAGGGTGTGGTCGCCGAGACGCTGAACATGTCCGGCCTGCGCGGCTACCGCGTCGGCGGCACCGTGCACATCGTGGTGAACAACCAGATCGGCTTCACCACCGCGCCGGAGAACAGCCGCTCCACCGAGTACTCGACCGATATCGCCAAGTCGATCGGCGCGCCGATCTTCCACGTCAACGGCGACGATCCCGAGGCGTGCACCTGGGTGGCGCGCCTGGCGACCGACTTCCGCGAGAAGTTCCACAAGGATGTGGTCATCGACCTCATCTGCTACCGCCGTCGCGGCCACAACGAGGGCGACGACCCGTCGATGACCCAGCCGTACATGTACGACGTCATCGACACCAAGCGCAGCGTCCGCAAGTCCTACACCGAGGCTCTGATCGGCCGTGGCGACATCTCGATGAAAGAGGCCGAGGACGCCCTGCGCGACTACCAGGGTCAGCTGGAGCGGGTGTTCAACGAGGTCCGCGAGCTGGAGAAGTATCCACCGGAGCCGAGCGAATCGGTCGAGGAGGAGCAGACCGTGCCGGGCACCGTCGTCACCGCGGTCGACAAGTCGGTACTGCAGCGCATCGGCGACGCCTTCCTGGGCGTGCCGGACGGCTTCAACGTGCACCCGCGTGTGAAACCGGTGCTGGAACGCCGCCGGGAGATGGCCTACGAGGGCAAGATCGACTGGGCCTTCGCCGAGCTGCTGGCCTTCGGCACGCTGATCGACGAGGGCCGCGCGGTGCGCTTGACCGGTCAGGACTCGCGTCGCGGCACGTTCACCCAGCGGCATTCGGTGATCATCGACCGCAAGACCGGCGCCGAGTACACCCCGCTGCACAACATCGGCAGCGAGAATCCGGGCTGGTTCGCGGTGCACGACTCGGCGCTGAGCGAGTTCGCGGCCGTCGGCTTCGAATACGGCTACTCGCTGGGCAATCCGGACGCGCTGGTGCTGTGGGAGGCGCAGTTCGGCGACTTCGTCAACGGCGCGCAGTCGATCATCGACGAGTTCATCTCCTCGGGTGAGGCCAAGTGGGGTCAGCTGTCGGAGGTCGTGCTGCTGTTGCCGCACGGTCACGAGGGCCAGGGTCCCGACCACACCTCGGGCCGCATCGAGCGGTTCCTGCAACTGTGCGCCGAGGGTTCGATGACGGTGGCGGTGCCCTCCACTCCGTCGAACTACTTCCACCTGCTGCGCCGGCACGCGCTCGACGGCATCCGCCGTCCGCTGATCGTCTTCACCCCGAAGTCGATGCTGCGCAACAAGGCCGTCGTCTCCAACGTCGAGGACTTCACCGACGCGAAGTTCCGCTCGGTGCTCGAGGAGCCGACCTACGAGAGCGGCGACGGCGACCGGTCGAAGGTCAAGCGGATCCTGCTGACCAGCGGCAAGCTCTACTACGAGCTGGTCGCCGAGAAGGCCAAGAAGAACCGTGACGACGTCGCGATCGTGCGCATCGAACAGCTGTACCCGATCCCGTCCTACCGGCTCAACGAGAAGCTCGCGACCTACCCCAACGCCACGGATCTGGCGTGGGTCCAGGAGGAGCCGGCCAACCAGGGCGCCTGGCCGTTCTTCGGGTTGAACCTGCCGGAGATCCTTCCGGACCGGTTCAACAAGCTGCGCCGCATCTCCCGCCGTGCCATGTCGGCCCCGTCCTCGGGTTCGTCCAAGGTGCACGCGGTGGAGCAGCAGGAGATCGTCGACGAGGCATTCGCCCCCACCGACTAGGTCGTATCGCCCGGACGCCGGGCCGGATCGCTCTGCCGAGCGGTTCGGTCCGGCGTTCGTCGTTTCCGGCGCCGGACTCGTGTCACATTCGGGGGCGCTCGATCGTCGTCATGAGTGGAAGCATCTTGCGCCGACTCACTTCCACGTCGTATATTCGGCGTGGAATATTTGAGCCGGAGCATGTCGGGCCGTCCGCGTAAGCTGCGGCGGCAGTGACGAAGGGAGTCGAGACCGATGTCCAAGCAGCCGGGTGCCACGTTGACGCCGTTGGCGATCTCGGTACTGGCGCTGCTGGAAGAAGACCGCATGCATCCGTACGAGATGTATCAACTGCTGCTCAAGCGCCGGAAGGACAATCTGCTCAAGATTCGCCCCGGCTCGCTTTATCACACGGTGACCCGGCTGGCCGAACAAGGACTGGTCCAGGCGGAGGGTACCGAGCGTTCGGGCAACCGGCCGGAACGCACCACCTATCGCATCACCGAAGCGGGTACCGCGGCGCTGCGCACCCGCATCGCCGATATCGTCCGTCAGCCGATTCGGGAGTATCCGATCTTCCCCATCGGCCTGGCGGAGGCACACAATCTCCCGGTCGACGAGGTGATCGCCCTGATCACCGAACGTATCGGCTGGCTGGACAACGACATCACCGAACTCGACGCCATCCGGGAATGGGCGCGCTCACGCGAGGTACCCCGGCGGTACTGGATGGTCATCGACTATCTGGTGGGGCTGGCGCGGCACGAAGTCACGTGGCTGCGCGCTCTCATCGAGGAATTGCGCGACGGATCGCTGCCGTGGCTGGAATTCGACGAGGGCGGAACCCGTTGCCCCGAGAGGACCGGCGACCTCGGCCACGACTGGGGTGCGGCTCTGACCGACGACGTACTCGCCGAACTGCGGAGAGGCGGTGCGACCACTGCCGAGCACTGATCGGGCGCAGGCGTGCGGCGCGCCCCGAGACCTTCATACGAACCACCCATCGGTCGTCGTCGATCGATGCCGGGAACAGGAACGAAATCTATGACATCGCAAAGAAATCCGTGGCTGGCGCTCACCGCGCTGGTCGTCGGATTCTTCATGATCCTGCTGGATATGACCATCGTCGCGGTGGCCAATCCGGCGATCATGCAGGATCTGCATACCGATATCAACAAAGTCATCTGGGTGACCAGCGCCTATCTGCTCACCTACGCGGTGCCGCTGCTGGTCACCGGCCGCCTCGGTGACCGTTTCGGCCCGAAGAACGTCTATCTGGCCGGTCTCGCGGTCTTCACCCTGGCCTCGCTGTGGTGCGCGGTATCGGCCAATGTGGAGATGCTGATCGCGGCTCGCGCGGTGCAGGGTCTGGGCGCGGCGTTGATGACACCGCAGACCATGGCCGTCATCACCCGTACCTTCCCACCGGACAAGCGCGGTGCGGCGATGGGGCTGTGGGGCGGCGTCGCCGGGCTCGCGACTCTGGTCGGCCCGATCCTCGGCGGCGTGCTGGTCGACTGGCAGGGCTGGAACTGGATTTTCTACATCAACGTGCCGATCGGCGTGGTGGCGTTCGCGCTGGCGGTGTGGCTGGTTCCGAATCTGGAGACCCACCAGCACAAGTTCGACTTCGTGGGTGTGGTGCTCAGCGGTGTCGGCATGTTCCTGCTGGTCTTCGGCATTCAGGAGGGCAACACCCGGGACTGGGACGCCTGGATCTGGACGATGATCATCGCCGGCCTGGTGGTGCTGGGTCTGTTCGTGGTGAACCAGGCGCGCAACAAGGACGAGCCGCTGGTCCCGCTGAGCCTGTTCCGTGACCGCAACTTCTCGATGTCGAGCGTCGCGATCGCCGCGATGGGTGCCGCGGTCACCTCGCTGATGGTGCCGGCGTACTTCTACCTGGAGGCCGTGCGCGAATACACCCCGACCCGCGCCGCGCTGGTCTTCGCGCCGATGGCGATCGTCACCGGTCTGACCGCGCCGTTCATCGGCAAGATCTCCGATCGGATGCCACCGCGCATTCTGCCCACCCTCGGATTCGGGGTGTTCGCCCTGACCGTCTTCGGTTTCGCGGCGCTGATGAAGCCGGACAGCTCCATCGTGCTGTTCCTGGTGGTCGCGGGCGTCGCCGGTCTGTCGAACTCCTGCATCTGGGCGCCGCTGGCGTCGACCGCCACCCGCAACCTGCCGATTCACCAGGCCGGCGCCGGTGCGGGTGTCTACAACACCACCCGCCAGGTCGGTTCGGTCCTCGGTAGCGCCGCGATCAGCGCGCTGGTCTCGGCCCGCATGTCCGCGCAGGGTCTGGGCAGCGGACAGTTCGGCGAGGGCGGCGGCACCGGAATGGGCCACATCCCCGAGCAGATCATCGACAAGTTCAGCACGGCCCTGGGGCAGGCGATGATCCTGCCCGGCGCGATCCTGCTGATCGGTGTGGTGGCTTCGGCCCTGTTCGTCGGCGGCTCGGCGAAGAAGCAACAGGAGGCCGAGGCGGGCACCGAACCGGAGAAGGCCGGCATCCCCGGCTGAGCCGGTTCGGCGCGCCGAAACGGTTTCGCGACAGCGTGTTACGAGGTCCGCGTGGCGGTACGCCACGCGGACCTCGCCGTATCCGAGCCACGATGTGGTGCGCGCGGCCGCTCGGCCCGTATCCGGTCGGCGCCGTGCCGCCCGGCCCCTGGCCGCGCCGGCCTACCCGACTCGGATCGTCCGGGACGGATACCCGCTCGCCCCATCCGGGATGACATCGGCGACCTCCGCGGTCTGCACCGTGCCGGTGCCGTCGGTGGCACGAGCGCGAACGGTGTGCGTGCCCGCGGGGGCGTCCCAGTCGTAACTCCATTGCCGCCACGTGTCGACGGACGGTTCGGCGGCCAGGCGGGCGGGCTGCCACGGGCCGTTGTCGATCTGGACCTCGACGGCGTCGATCCCACGGTGTTGCGCCCAGGCCACACCGGCGATCGTCACCTTCCCGGCCCGGACGGCGCCGCGCGGGGTGTCGATGCGGGTACCGGTTTTGATCGGCCCGCGTTCGGACCAGCCGCGCCGCGTCCAATAGGCTTGGGCGCGATCGAATCTCGTGATCTCGAGTTCGGTGACCCACTTGGTGGCCGAGACGTAACCGTAGAGCCCGGGCACGACCAGCCGGGCCGGATATCCGTGGTCGACGGGCAGCGGCTCACCGTTCATGCCGACCGCCAGCAGGGCGTCGCGCCCGTCGGTGAGCGCGGCGAGCGGGCTTCCGGCGGTGAAGCCGTCAGCACTGCGGGACAAGACCATATCGGCATCGGGATGCGGGCCCGCCTCGGCGATCAATTCGTCGAGCCGATAGCCCAGCCAGCTCGCATTACCGATCAGATCGCCGCCGACCGGATTCGATACGCAGGTCAGCGTCACCAAGCGCTCCACCGACGGCCGGCGCGCCAGATCCGCGTAGTCGAGCAGGATTTCGCGGTCCACCATGCCGTGGATCCGCAGTGACCACGTCTCCTTGCTGACCTGCGGAACGGTCAGCGCGGTATCGATCCGATAGAAGTCGGAATTCGAGGTGAGATACGGTGCCAGTCCCGGTATCCGCAAGTCCGCGGCCGGATCCACCGGCGGCACCGGCACATTCGGCGGCGGCAGCCGCACCGCGGCCCGCTCCCCCGCCACACTGCGCGCGCTCGCCCCGAGCACGCGTCCGGCGATCCCCGCCGCCACGGCGAGTACTCCCACTCCGGCGATCCCCCGCATCACGTGCCGCCGATCGACCTGCGCCACATCAGGTTTCACCACGCGCGGCCACGCGGCCCCGCGCGCACTCAGGGGAGCGTCGTCTTCCAGGGAACGCGCGGGCGTCCTTTCGCGACCAACGCCTGCGGCCGGGTCTTCGGCATCGGCCTCCGCGTCAGCCCGAGCACCCCGGCCCGCGTCCGCATCACCACCCCTGCCGGCACCGGCACCCCTGGCGGCCGGGTCGTCCGCACCCGCTTCCACATCGGCCCCAGCGCCCCCGCCGGCACCACGACCACCACCCGCGCCCGCACCGACCGGGCTGCCTTCGATCCGAATTCCCGCCGAACCGGCCCGGACATCCTGCGCCGCAGTGGTTTTCGACGGACCGGGCACAGCGCCACTCCGTATCGGCGCTGCGACCGCCTCGTATCGCCGAATCAACCACCGCAGCGCGACGATTGCCAGCGCCACCCCCACGACCGACGGCAACGCCCAGGTCCAGTTGGCGGCCGGGCGTTCGAGTGCGGCCCATGCCGCCCCGATTCCGAAGACACCGAGCAGCACCGACCCGATCGGCCGCGCGGTTCGCTCGATCACCCCGACGAGCGCCGCGACGATCAATGCCACCACGCCCATCAGCAGGTACAGCATCATCTTGTCGTCGGTGCCGAAGGTATCGATCGCCCATTCCCGCACCCGGTCCGGAGTGTGGTCGACCACCGTCGCCCCGATCGCCGCCAACGGCGCGCTGCCCGCGCCGACCGGCACCAACACCAACTCCGCGACACCCAGCGCCAGCCCCGCGGAGACGATCCCGCAGGCCGCGCGCAGTCCCGATCCGGCCATAATCGCGAGCGTACTGCGGATCTCGGTACACCGGCCCGCCACGAGAAGCGCGGACGCGCCTGCGGCGCTGTCCCGAATCGCGTACGAGTGATCCGGCCCATGTCGGCGGTTCCACGGCGAGCACCCAGCCCCTTCTCAGGAATCGCGCGCTTAATGGAGAGAGGATCCGAATGCGTCGGGGCCGGGTCCGAGCCGACACACAGGATGTGACCGAACAGGACGTGATGAGCGTGTATCCGAACGAGGGCAATCGGCCGCACCAGCCCGGACCGTACGAACCACGGTCGGGGGCGTACGGCCCGCACGGGTATCCGGGTCAGGCGCCGTACCCGGGGCAGTATCCGGGTCAGCCATACCCGCAGTACTCGCCGCGCGGACGCACGCCCCGGCACGGCCTGACCTTCGGCGCGGTGGCGGCCCTGGTCGCGGTGGTGGCGCTGGCGATCGCCCTGGTCGGCTCCCGCATCGATGCGCACGGCCCGAACCAGGCGGCCCCGTTCGGCCACGGCCAGGGTTCGGTGGTGCAACCGATCGATTCGCAACCGCAGTCCACGGCGCTGGAGCAGGCGGCGAACGCGGTGGTGCCGGGCATCGTCGTGATCAATACCGAACTCGGCATGCAGAACGGCGCCGGTGCCGGAACCGGCATCGTGCTCGGCTCCGACGGCACGATCCTCACCAACAACCACGTCGTGGAGGGCGCGACCGACATCTCGGTCACCGATCTGGGCAACGGCCGCACCTACACCGGCACGGTCGCCGGTTTCGACCGGCAGGACGATCTGGCGGTGGTGAAGTTGCGGGGCGCCTCCGGCCTGCAGACCGCGCCGCTCGGCGATTCGGACCAGGTCAAGGTCGGCGATGCCATCGTGGGCGTCGGCAACGCGGGCGGCACCGGTTCGCCGACCGCCGCGGCCGGACGCGTCACCGCGCTGGACCGGTCCATCACGGCCAGCGACGAGTCGGCCGGCGCCTCCGAACAGCTGACCGGGCTCATTCAGGTCGCCGCGAATATCCAGCCCGGCGATTCCGGCGGTCCACTCATCAACAGCTCCGGCCAGGTGGTCGGTGTGAATACCGCTGCGTCCCAGGGGTTCCAGCTCGGCGCGGGTGGCGGTCAGGGCTTCGCGATTCCGATCGACAAGGCCAAGACGATCGCCGCGCAGATCCAGACGGGCAAGAGTTCGGACCGCGTGCACATCGGCGATTCCGCGTTCCTCGGTATCACGATGAGCGATGCGAACGGTTCCGGCGCACTGGTCCGCAATATCGTGAGCGGCGGTCCGGCAGAGGCCGCAGGCCTGGCCCCGGGCGATGTGATCACCGGCCTGGACGGTCACAACGTCGATTCGGCGACCACCATGACCAACTCGATGGATCAGCACCACCCGGGCGATACCGTCACCCTCACCTGGGTCGACCGCTCCGGACAGAGCGAATCCGGTCGAGCGTCGCTCGCTCAGGGTCCGGTGGGCTGACCCGACGCCGACGACATCCGGCCCCGCCGACATCCCAGCGAGGATGCGGCGGGGTTCGCGTCTCGGCCGACAGCCCTCTCAGTCCGCGACCGGTGCAGGTCGCCTCTTCCCCGCTGGGTGCAGTCGAATTTCGATCTCATCGGCCTTCTTGTCCGAGACCTGCTCGGGCGTGACCCGCACCCCCACCACCGCTCCGGATTCCCGGTCGACGAACGACAGCGGCGGCGTCCCGTCCTGCAGATACTTGTCGCCCCACTGCATCAGCGACAGGAATACCGGCAGCAGGTCCTCACCGGCCGCGGTCAGGCGGTATTCCGCGCGCTCGCGCCGGCCGGGTTCGCGATACGGCACCCGTTCCACGATGCCCGCCGATTCGAGCTGTTTGAGCGCTCGCGACACCGCCGGCGCCGAGGTGCCGATCCGGGTCGTGAAGTCCTCGAATCGTGTTGTGCCGTAGAAGCATTCGCGGACGACGAGGAATACCGTCCGGGTGCTGAGCAGCTCGAGCACCCGTCCGGCCGAACATCGGTCACCGATCGACCAGGCGTCCCGGTCGCTCAGCCGCGGCTCGAACATCATCGACACGACCCCATGTTACCTAACGCTTGCGTTACTCAGCCAGCTGTGCTGTCATCTAACTAACGAGATCGTTACCCAGCGGGGCGGGCAGTCGCCCCGGACGATCCGAAAGGACGAGAGATGGCCGGAATCGAAGGCGCGGTCGCACTGGTGACGGGTGGGCAACGAGGGCTCGGCAAGGCCTTCACCGATGAGCTGCTCAGGCGCGGCGCGGCCAAGGTCTACACCACCGCCCGCACCCGAAGGCCGATGGCGACACCCGCATCGAGCCCCTTGCCCTGGACGTCACCGACGCCGATTCGGTCGCCGCCGCGGCGCGCCGGGCCCGCGACGTCGAGATCGTCGTCAACAATGCGGGCGTTCTCCTCCCCGCACCGCTGCTGACCGCCGATATGGCCGATATCGTCACCACGTTCGACACCAATGTCTTCGGCCCGCTGCGGGTGGTCCAGGCGTTCGCGCCGATTCTGGCCGACAACGGCGGCGGCGTCCTGATCGACATCCATTCGGTGCTGTCCTGGGCCGCGGGTGCGGCGGCCTACGGCGCGTCCAAGGCGGCACTGTGGTCGCTGACCAATTCGCTGCGGCTGGAGCTGGCCGCACAGCGCACGCAGGTGGTCGGCGTCCATCTGGGATTCGCCGATACCGAGATGGTGCGGCGTCTCCCGGGCGACAAGATCGCGCCGAGCGTGGTGGCCGAGGCCGTCTTCGACGGTGTGCTGCGCGGCGATACCGAAGTGCTGGTCGACGACGTCACGCGCGGAGTGAAGGCGGCGCTGTCCGGCCCCGTCGAGGGTCTCGCGCTGGCCATCCCTCGCTGAATCCGTTCTCGCCCATCATCTTTCGAAGGACTACCACCATGCCGCTGTGGCACGTCTACCATCCCGCGAACACCTACTCCGACCAGGACAAGGCAGATTTCGCGCGGGATGTCACCACCCTGTACACGGGCTTCGGCCTGCCGGCGTTCTACGTCGTCGTGTTGTTCGAGGAGGTCGAGCAGACGTCGTTCTTCGTCGGCGGGAAACCGTCGGCCGATACCGTGCGCGTCGTCGTGGAACACCTCGCCCGGCATCTGGACGATCCGGACATGCGCAAACGATCGACACAACGGCTCAATGCGGTCATGGAGCCGTACACCGGCGCGCGCGGACTGCACTGGGAGTTCCACACCTACGAATCCCCGCGCGATCTGTGGATGATCGCCGGACTGTTCCCGCCGGAGGCCGGCAGCGAGGCCGAGAAGGCGTGGGCCCGCGCCGGCGAGCCCAGCCCCTACAGCTAGCCCCGGTCACCGACGCCGCACCGAAATCTATTCTCCGCCGTACAGATTGATCATCCACGGCACCGAGTATTTGTCGGTGACCATGCCGAACTGCTGCGCCCACTCCGTCTTGCCCAGCGGCATGGTGACCTGTCCGCCCGCGGACAGTCCGGTGAAGATCCGTCCGGCCTCGGCCTCGTCGTCCACATCGAGGCAGACGCTGAACGGGACGTTGTCGCGGTTGAGTTGCTGCTCGGGCGGACAGTCCGAGCCCATCAGCAGCTGATCCTCGCGCCAGGTCAACGCGGCGTTGGCGATGCGCTTGCCCACCTCCTCGGGCAGGTTACCGCCACCGCCGTCACCCATATCGCGATAACGAACCATCTGCAGTTCCCCGCCCAGGATCGACTGATAGAAGGTGAATGCCTCCTCGGCCTCACCGTCGAACATCAGATATGCGGTAGCCGACTTCACGATGCCTCCTCCGGAATGGATACGGGCCTGCGGCCGGCGGCCGCCGCCCCACAGATGAGACGGCGACAGCCAGGAAAAATCATCGGGGTCGATCGCGCATATCGTCGCACGTCACGAACGCGAACGGCCCGTCTTCTTCGAAGAAGACGGGCCGTTCGGCGGACGAGCGGGTCAGCCGTAGATGGCCTCGACCTCGGTCGCGTAGTTCTTCATCACCACATTGCGCTTGAGCGACATCTTCGGCGTCAGCTCACCGCTCTCCTCGGTCCAGTCGACCGGCAGGATGCGGGTCTTCTTGATCGCCTCGGCATGGGAGACCAGCTTGTTGGTGTCCTTGACCGCCTTGTCGATCTCGGCGGTCAGTTCGGGCAGCTCGATCAGCTTCTCGATCGGGGTGTCCTCGGGCACGTTGTTGCGAGTCTTCCAGCCCGGCAGCGCCTCCGGGTCGAGGGTGATCAGCGCGCCGACGAACGGCTTGCCGTCACCGACCACCATCACCTGGCTGATCAGCGGATGCGAGCGCAGGGAGTCCTCGAGCATCGCCGGGGAGACGTTCTTGCCGCCGGCGGTGACGATGATTTCCTTCTTGCGGCCGGTGATCGTGATGAAGCCCTGCTCGTCGATGGCGCCGAGATCGCCGGTCTTGAACCAGCCGTCGTCGAAGGCGTCCTCGGTGGCGTCCGGGTTGTTCCAGTAGCCGGCGAACACGACCGGGCCGCGCAGCAGCAGCTCGCCGTCCTCGGCCACCTTCGCAGCGTGACCGCCGAGCGGACGGCCCACCGAGCCGACCTTCAGGTGCTCGGGGGTGTTCACCGACACCGCGGCGGTGCTCTCGGTCAGGCCGTAGCCCTCGTAGATCGTGACGCCTATGCCGCGGAAGAAGTGGCCCAGCCGCGCGCCGAGGGGACCGCCGCCGGAGACGGCGGACTTGCAGCGCCCGCCCATGGCCTCGCGCAGCTTGCCGTAGACCAGCTTGTCGAACACGGTGTGCTTGACCTTGAGCACCAGGCCCGGGCCGCCGTTGTCGAGCGCCTGGCTGTACTCCACGGCGGTGTCTGCGGCCAGATCGAAGATCTTGCCCTTGCCGCCGTCGTGCGCCTTCTGCTTCGCGCCGTTGAACACCTTCTCGAACACGCGCGGCACCGAGAGGATGAAGTCCGGCTTGTACTCGCCGAACTGCTCGACCAGCGTCGACCAGTCGGCCGTGTGCGCGACGGTGACTCCGGCGTCGAAGGCCGCCAGCGCGACCGCGCGGGCGAAGACGTGGGCCAGCGGCAGGAACAGCAGCGACCGATGACCGGGCTTGAGGAACTGCGGCATCGCGGCACGGTCGGCGGCCGATTCGGCGTAGAGGTTGGCATGCGAGAGCATGACGCCCTTGGGCCGGCCGGTGGTGCCGGAGGTGTAGATCAGCGAGGCCGGCGAAGCCGCCTTGACCTGCTTGCGCCGCTCGTGCACGGCCTCGTCGCCGAGATCCTTGCCCCGGGCGACCAGGGTGTCGATCGCACCGTCGTCGATCACCAGCGGCTCGCCCAATTCGGGCAGACCGTCCTCGATCTCGGCGATGGTGGCCCGGTGCCGGGCGTTCTCGACCACGATCAGCTTGGTGCCCGAATCCGACAGGATCCAGCGCGCCTGCTCGGCGGAGGAGCTGTCGAAGATCGCGACGGTGCAGCCGCCGGCCGCCCAGATGGCGAAGTCCAGCACGACCCACTCGTACCGGGTGGAGGCCAGGATGGCGACCCGGTCGCCGAGTTCGATGCCGGAGGCGATCAGTCCCTTGGCCACCGCGGTGACGTGTTTCGCGAACTCCGCAGCGGTGACATCTGTCCATCCGCCCTTTCCGTCCGGCCTGTTGAACACCACCAGGCCGGGCGTGCGCTCGGCGTGCCGGAAGGCGCCATCGGACATATTGGCGTCTTCGGGGATGGTGTAGGTAGCCGGGACTTCGAACTCTCGCATCGGTGCCCTTCCACGTGGTCTACTCGCCAGTAATTTACGCCAGCCGCAACGGCAGGCTCCGCCCGGCCGCCCGGTCGAGAATTTCGACGTCGGTGCGGCCGGGCGGAACCTGTCCTACGGCTTCTATCCTATGGATCCGGTTTGCGCTGGTTGCAGCGATTGACCGAGGAATCCTGCCAGTTCGCGCGCGGCGAGCGCGGCCGGCGCCACCAGCGACGCCTGCAGTTGCGAGACGTGCCAGAGCCCGCGCGTCACCGAGAACTGCACCGGCACCTCGGCGGCCCGCAGCGCGGCCGCCAGGCGCACGCACTGCGAATGCAGCAACTCGCCCTCGTCGACCTGAACGTAGGTCGCGGGCAGCCCGCCCAGCGATCCGAGCAGCGGCGCATAGCCCGGATCCAGCGGATCGCCGTCGCCCAGATAGGCGGCGGCGCACAACCGCGACCACGCCTTGTTGACCACCAGGTCGCGCTCGCGGGCCGGCAGTTCGTTCGGGTCGGCCCACGGGGCGATCAAACCCAATGCGGCGGGGCGCATTCCGTGCCGGTCACGCAGGCGCAACGCCAGCGCCAGCGACAGCCCGCCGCCGGCGGAGTCGCCCGCGACCGCGATCTGCTGCGGCGGGAGTCCGGTGGACACCAGCTCCAGGAATGCCGCCTCGGCATCGTCGAGCGCCGCCGGATACGGATGTTCCGGCGCCAGCCGGTAGTCCGGAACGTAGACGGGACAACCGATTTCGCGCGACAGATGCGCCGCAAGCGACCGATGGGTGGCCGGCGACCCGATGGTGTATCCACCACCGTGCAGGTACAGCACCGCTCCCGGGCCGTCGCCCGCGCCCGCGGTCACGCGCTCGGCGGGACGGCCACCGAGCCGCATCCGATGCACCCGGGTACCGGCGGGCAGCGACTGCAGCACCGAACCGGCGTCGAGCAGGTGGCGCTGCGCCGCCCACGGCAGCCGGCTGTGCATGGCGAACCGGAACATCGGCCCGAGGACGGCCCGTGCGACGGGCAGCGGCAGGGACACGGATTTCGAAAAACCAGGCATCACAGTGAATTCCCGCGGCGAATCAGGGCAGGAACCGGCTGTTGACGACGTTCGCGATGCGCTGGTAGTAGGACGCGGTGGTGCGCACGAACAGATCGAGCGCCTTCGCCTCCCAGCCGATCAGCACGCGGCCGTGCCCCTTGCGCACGGCCTCGGTGATGGTCTGCGCGGCCATCTCCGGAGTGTGCAGGGCGAGCTGCTTGTCGAAGAACGAGGAGAACTTCTGGGCGTCGATTCCCTCGGCGTAGGTGGCGTTGCGCGCCACGGCGGTCTTGATACCGCCGGGATGGACACACGTGACCTTGACCGGATGCTTGCGCGCCATCATCTCCTGGCGCAGCGATTCGGTGAAGCCGCGCACCGCGAATTTGGCCGCGTTGTAAGCACTCTGGCCCGGTACCGCGATCAGACCGAAGAGGCTGGACACATTGATCACGTGGCCGTCACCGGATTCGATGATGGCGGGCAGGAACGCCTTGGTGCCGTTGACCACGCCCCAGAAGTCGACATCCATGATGCGCTCGATGTCCTTGAACTGGGAGTCGACCACCTCGCCGTGGAAGGCGATGCCGGCGTTGTTGTAGATCTGGTGCACGACGCCGAAGTGCTTCTTCACCTCGTCGGCGTAGAGCAGCACCGCTTCGCGCTCGGCCACGTTGAGCCGATCGGACTTCACCTGCGCACCCAGCGCCTCGACGCGGCGGACGGTTTCGGCCAGTCCTTCGGTATCGATGTCGGAGAGTGCGAGTTTCGCGCCCCGGCGGGCCAGATTCTCGGCCAGCGCGCGGCCGATACCCGAGCCGGCGCCCGTGATCACACAAACCTTGCCGGTGAAATAAGCGTCATTGCTCACTGTGCTGCTACCACTTTCAGATCGGGCCGCGCGGCCCCGTCGGCCGGTCGGGTCGTGTCGTATGCCGCGACGTCGAACTTCTCCGTCAGCTTGCGGAAGCGGAAGGTGAAATCGGGCCACAGCGTGGTGTTGTTGCCGTGCTTGTCCAGATACCAGCTGGCACAACCACCGTTGAGCCAGACGCTGTTGGACATGCGGTTCTGCAGGTCGCGGTTGTAGCTGTCCTGCACGTCTTTTCGCACCTCGACCGTACGCAGGCCGCGCTGGTCGAAGGTGTCGATCGCGTCGGCGATGTAGTTGATCTGCGATTCGATCATGTACACCATCGAGGTGTGGCCGAGGCCGACGTTCGGGCCGAGCAGGAAGAACATGTTCGGGAAGTTGTGGATCGCGGCGCCCTTGTAGCCCTGCTGCCCGATCTCGTCGAACAGTTCGGTGAGCGTGCGCCCGTCGCGACCGGCGATCGTCTCGTACACCGGCGAATCGGTGACGTGGAATCCGGTCGCCACGATGAGGGCGTCGATCTCGCGTTCGGTGCCGTCGGCAGTGACGATCGAATTCGCGCGGATCTCACGGATGCCGTCGGTGACCACGTCGACATTGTCGCGTCCGAGCGCCGGGTAGTACTCGTTGGAGATCAGCATGCGCTTGCAGCCGATGCGGAAGTTCGGCGTGACCTTCTCGCGCAGCTGCGGGTCAGGTACCTCGAGCCGCAGCTTCAGCCGGGCGAGGCCTTCCAGCGCGAGCATGGCCGGCGGGAATTTCGCCAGGCCGACGACCTGCGTTTCGCGGGCGGCGTAGATGGCGGCACGCGACAACTTCTGCACGCCCGGAACGTATTTGAAGGCCAGCCGCTCGGGCAGGGTGTACGGGCGGTCGATCCGCGGCAGCAGCCACGGGGCGGTGCGCTGGTAGACGTCGAGGTGGGCCACCTTCGGCGCGATGGACGGCACGATCTGGATGGCCGAGGCGCCGGTGCCGATCACCGCGACCCGCTTGCCGGTCAGATCCGCCTCGTGATCCCAGCGCGCGGAGTGGAAGATGCGGCCCTGGAAACCGTTGATGCCCTTGATATCCGGAAGGTTCGGCTCACACAGCGCGCCGACGGCGGAGACCAGGATGTCGGCGGTGAACGCGCCCTGGCTGGTCTGCACCTCCCAGCGGGCCCGCTCCTCGTTCCAGCGGGCGCCGGTCATCTCACAGTCGAAGATGTGCTTGTCCCGCACGCCGTGACGATCGGCCACGCCCTGGATGTAGGACTGGATCTCCGGCTGCTTGGAGAACGATCGCGACCAGTTCGGATTGAGCGCGAACGAGTAGGAGTACAGCTGCGACGGCACATCGCAGGCGGCGCCGGGGTAGGTGTTGTCGCGCCAGGTACCGCCGACATCGTTGCCGCGCTCCAGCACCAGGTAGTCGTCGCGCCCCTGCTGGCTCAACCGGATGGCCAGGCCCAGGCCCGAGAATCCACTGCCGACGATCAACGTGTGCACATGACGCGCGCCCGCTACGCTGCGGCTCCGCTCATCACTGCTACCGCCGCCGAGCGCGTCGCTACGGCCGTTGTCTGTAACCCTACGACTCATGTATCCAACCCTACGATCCTATTGAGCAGGAGTCAACAGTATTGACTACCGTTCAGTAGGATGGCAACCGTGAGTGACAACGGTCCCGGCACCAAACGGGTGCGGCTGAGCCCGGGCGAGCGGCGCGAACAGCTGGTGTCGCTGGGTGTGAAGATGCTGCGCGACCGCACGCTGGAGGACATCTCCATCGGGGAGATCGCCCGGCAGGCGGGGATCTCCCGCGGCCTGCTCTTCCACTACTTCGCGTCGAAGCAGGATTTCCAGCGCGCCATCGTGCGCCGCGCCAACGAGGAACTACTCGCTCGCACCATGCCCGACCGCAGCCTCGATCTGTTCAGCATGTTGCGCGACGCGGTCGAACGCTACGTCGAGTACGTCAGCGAGAACCGGATCTCCTATCAGGGCCTGCTGCGCGGTCCCGCCAGCGGCAGCCCCGAACTGGTAGCGCTGGCCGACGCCACCCGCGATGCCATGGTGGACCGCATCCTCGCCGAAACACCGCTGGCCGCCGACGATCCCGAACTGCCGCGACTTCGCCTGGTGTTCCGCGGCTGGATCGCGTTCGTCGAGGAGACGACGCTGATCTGGTTGCGGGAGGAGCAGATCAGTCGTACCCAGTTGATCGACACCCTGGTCGGCGCACTGCCCGCACTCGCCATGCACCCCGTGCTCACCGAATGGCTGGCCGGTTCGGCCGACGGCACCGTACTGCCCGCGTGACTTCAGTCCTCGTGCACGTATCCCGCGCGATCGCCGCGCCGCGGTAGCCAGAGCGCGGTGACCACGGCGGCGATCAGAATCATGATCGCCGACACCAGCAGCGCCACCTCGAGTCCGCGATGGAATGCCTCGTAGGTGGCGCGGATGACCCGGTTCACGATCGGTCCGTAGGCGGCCGAGGCCGCCGCGTCACCGCCGGCCGGGACGTTGCCGGTCTCGATGGCGTCGATGACGATCGCCTGGAAATTCGCCGGCACACCGATCTGCCGCAACCGATCCCGCAGGTCCGAGTTCAGGAAGGAATTGACCAGCGAACCCAGGACGGCCACACCCACCACCGCCCCGACCTGGCGCATGGTGTTGGTGGCGGCGGCCGCCATACCGGAATGTTCGGCCGGAACGCCGGACAGCACGGCCGAGGTCAGCGGCACCACCGCGATACCGAACCCCAGCCCGGCCAGCATCAGCGCCAGGGCCAGCGGCGTGAATTCGACTGTGACGCCGAGGAACTGGCGCGTGAGCAGGATGCCTGCCGCACCGAGCACACACCCGGCGATCATCGGCGTGCGGGAGCCGCGCAGCGCCACCCAGAATCCGGAGATCAGCGAGCCGACGATGATCGCCACCGCCATCGGGCCGAATACCGCGGCGGTTCGCCACCCCGAATAGTCCAGCACCTCTTGCAGATACAGCGCGGTGAAGAAGAAGATCGAGAAGATGCCGAAGTAGACCGCGAACGCCACCACCAGCGCGCTGCGCACCAGCGGGCGCTCCAGGTAGTGGAAGTCGAACATCGGATTGGCCGCGCGCGACTCGACCACCAGGAAGGCGACGAAGGCGATCCCGCCGATCACGAACAGCGTGATCACCGAGGCGGCCGAATACCCCACCTGCTCACCGGAGATGGCCGCGTAGATCACGCAGCCGAGAAACGTCGCGCCCAGGACGAATCCGGCCCAATCGACCGGTCCCGGTTGCGGATCGGCGCTCTCCGGCACGAATTTCAGCGCCGCCGCCAGCACGATCACGCCGACGATCAGGTTGAACCAGAAGATCGAGCGCCAGCCGAACGCCCCGACCAGCAGCCCGCCGATCACCGGCCCCAGCGCGAGCGCCAATCCGGAGACCGCCGCCCACGCACCCAGCGCCTTCGCGCGGGCGCCGCGATCGGGGAAGATGTGCCGGATCACCGACAGCGTGCCCGGTTCGGACGCCGCCGCACCCACGCCCATGACCGCCCGCCCGGCGATCAGGATCGACACACTTCCGGCCACCGCGGACACCACCGAGCCGACGGCGAACACCACCAGCCCGCCGACCATGACGCGTTTGCGGCCCCACCGGTCGCCGAGGGTGCCGGCGGTGAGCATCAGACTCGCGAACACCAGCGTGTACGCGTTCACCACCCATTGCAGCGGTACCACACCGGCATGGACGTCGGACTGGATATCGCCGAGGACGACGCTGACGATCGTGGTGTCGAGGAAGGTGACGAACAGGACGGCCGTGACCACCGCGAGCGCCACGTAGGGACGCTTCGTGCCGGACGATATCGGTTGCGCCGCAATGGATTCCATCGTCGCTGCCGTCTCGGCGCGAGCACTCACGGCAGGGCCGGTATCCGGCGCGGCGGATTCGGCCCCGGCTCCCGATTCGGAATGCCGGGCGGCCGGGGCGGGGTGGCGCAGCGGCCAGCGCGCTCGGGCGCCGCGGCGGTCCGACGACGTCATCGCGACCTCAACTGGTCGGCGGGGGAACGATGGTGGGCCCGCCCGGCGCCGCCGTCGTCGCGCCCGGTGCCGGCGTCGCCCCTGGAGCAGGGGTCCCCGAGGCCGCACCGCAGACCGGCGGGGCCGCGCCCTCCAACGTGAGCAGCGCGCAGAAGGTCGCCGCCGTCACCTTCCAGGTGCCCTCGATCTGCACCGCGCCGCCCTGCTGACCGGACAGTGCCGGTGTGCCGTTGAACAGCACGTCGAAGGTGACGTCGGCGTGGTCGGTGCTGGTGCTGGCGACATTGGTGACCTTGGCCGAGGCGGATTTGGCCATCGGCGAATCGGCCTGCGCCTTGATGGCGGCGGCGAACGCGGGGCCGTTCTCCAGCAGCGCGACCTTCTGGTCGGCGGAGGTGGATCCGTCGAAGAAGCGCTCGAAGTTCCGGGTCACCGCCTGGGTCACCGTCGGCGTGCCGCTACTCGACGATTCGGTGGATTTGCTGCCGGAGTCATCGCTGCCGCAGGCGGCAGCGGCGGTCACCAGCGCGGTAAGTGCGCATGCCGCAAGCAGTTTCGCCACTATCCCGCGTTCGAACATGAGGCGGCCTCCCTCGGCGACGGTAGGCTCGGTGATCAACTCGCTCGAAGACTACTCGCCGGAACCGGGCTACGGACGCTTATCGGACACGAACGTGGTCTCGGCGAGTTCGGCCAGGACATCGGGCAACTCGGCGGCGACCGCCCGCGCGTCGAGGAGCGCCGGATCCACCGAGAGCCCGATCCCCAGTGCGCCGTTCCAGCTCAGCACCCCGGCGACCAGCGGAACGCCCGGAGCCGACGGAAGAATCGGAAACACCTGGGTGATCGGCATATTCGCGAAGGTCATCGCCAGTTCGGGACCGGCCATGTTGGAGACGATGGCGTGGAAGTACCGCCCGCCGTACACCGACCGCGCGAAGGCCCCGACGGCCGGTTCGGGACACAGCCTGAGCACCCGATCCATCACGAAATGCGAGGCGAGGGCGCGGGTTCCGGAATGCAACCGGTCGCTGCGGGTGCGGATCTCGGAAAGACGCTGCGCCGGAGTCGCCGCCGTCAGCGGAATGTCGATCATCACGGCGGCGGTCGAATTGCCCTCCGCCCCGGACGTGGGGTCGCGCACCATCAACGGCACCGCCACACGGATCTGCCCGCGCAACCGCTCCCTCAGATCGGGGCGCAGACGCTGCAGCGCCGTGACCGTGACGCTCAGCAGTACGTCGGTCACCCGGGCGCGATGCGAACGGGCCACGGCCCGAACGGTTTCCAGGTCCAGCGAACAGACGGTGAACACGCGTCGCACACAGTCGTCGGGCAGCGTTCCCGTCGGCTGGGCGTCGGCCGCCAACTGGGCCAGACCCGCCGCGGTGCCGGCGACGGTGGTGCCCCAGCTCGGCGGCTTACGCTCGGCCACCGGCAGATCGATGGTCGGTCGTAGCAGGCGCAGGGCCTGCACCACCGTGCCGATACCGTCGGCGACCACGTGATGCAACAGCAGAACCACACCGACCGCGCCCGCCTGCGGGTCGCGCACCAGGACGAGTCGCCACAGCGGCCGATCCTTGGGCAGCACCTCGGCGGCGAGATCCGTGACCACCCGGCTGATTCCGTCCACTCGCCGCGCCACCGCGCCCGGTGTCACGGCCGCTTCGGCCGTCGCCGCACCACATGAGTCCACCGCCGCGGGCTCCCCGCTGCCCGCTGCCGGTCCGACGGCGACGCCGGTGGTGAGCACCGCGCTGAAGGTCGCCCCGGCCCCCGCCTCTCGACCATCCGGTTCGCCGAGGGCATCCGGATCGATGCCGGGAATCGTGCGCTCGGTGACGTGCCAGTCCCAGTCGACCGGACTGTCCACCCAGCGGGCTCGGCGCCACCGTCCCGGCTGGTCCAGACGCTGCCGGAAGCGCGGCAGATGTGCCAGTTCGCCCTGGACCAGTTCCCGCACCGCGGCGAGATCGGGTCCGCCGTCGGCCCGCGGCCGGAATACGACCATGCCGCCCACCTGCTGCGGAATGCCGGTCTTCTCGATGTGCAGGAAGAACGCGTCGGCGGGCGGCACCACCGGCGGTCGCGCGTACCAGCGGTCGACCAGCTGGATACTCACCGCGACGAAGGCCACCGCGATCACCGCGTCGAGCACGAAGTGGTTGGCGGTCGCGACGATCACGTAGGTGGTGAGCCCGACGTGCAGCGCGCTGAGCACCTGCACGATCCATCCGCCCGAGACCCGGGCCAGCACCACACTCACCCACAGCGCCCAGCCGACGTGCAGCGAGGGCACCGCCGCGAGCTGATTCGCCCCCGACACCAGCGACGAACCCCAGGACCCCCAGGTGTGGCCGGCGACGACGGTATCGGTGAAGCCCAGTTCCGGCAGCAGTCGCGGCGGGGTGACCGGGAAGAGCGCGAAACACGCGATGGCCAGGATGTTCAGCAGCAGGAAGGAGTCGCGGGCGCGGGCGTATTCGGTGCGGCGGCGAAAATACAGCCAGAACAGCAGCGCGAACGCACTGACGATGTAGGTGAAGGCGTATTCGTAGTTGGCCAGGGTTGCGAGCAGCGCCTGTGACTCCAGCCAGCGGTTGAGCGGGCGTTCGACGTCGATCGCGAGCCACTGTTCGAGATCGAAGATGCGGTGGGCGTTGCGGTCGGCCAGTTCGCGGCGGGCCGGGGTGTGCAGGGCATCGACCGCCAGGTACAGCCCGAATACCGCGAGCCCGGCCACACAGTCCCGCCACAGCACCGGACGCGACGGATTGCCCACACAACCGTCATAACACAGGCGTCGCAAGCTTTTACGACATCAGGCTGGGCGATTCGTCGGTTATCTCCTTGTTACCGGCATAGAAGGCGCGGGCCAGCGGCGAATGCGCCAGTCCGCCGATACCGGCCGCGATCAGCGCCCCGGCGACCGCGACTCCGGCCAGTGCCCCGGCGGTGTGCGGCAGCTCGACCTTGAACGCCAGCACACCGACCACGTAACTGACGATCGGATTCGTCACGCTCATGGCCGCGATCGCCCAGGGCAGCGGCCCGGCCGCGAAGGCGGTCTGTTCCAGCACCAGCCCACTGAGCGTGGAGACGGCGAGCAGATAGCCGGGCCAGTCGGTGGCGGTGGCGGGGATGCCGCGATAGACCAGATCCTCGGTGGTCAACTTCATGAAGACGGCGCTCATCGCGAAACAGACGCCGGCGGCCACCGCCACGAGGTTCGCGGCCACCCAGATCGGGCAGCGGATGCTGATCAGGGCCAGCAGTGCCACCAGCCCCGCGGCGGAGAAGGTGGCCAGCAGCACCCGGCCGCGATCCGGATCTCCCGACAGTGGCGCCACGCCGCCGACGCCGAACAGCACGCCCAGGCCGGCGCAGACCAGCAGCGCGAACCAGATGTCACGGCCACGCGGGCGCCGCCGGCGTCCGAACGCCTCGAGCGGCACCGCGAACAGCAGCTGAGTCGACATCAGCGGCTGCACGGCGGCCACCGAGCCCAGATGCAGCGCGACCGCCTGGGTGAAGAAACCCGCGAGATTGGTGATCCAGCCGCGCAGCCAGGTGCCACTGCGCAGCAGGCGCTGCATCAGCGTGGTCATACCGAAGACCCGGGCCGCCCGGGGTTGTTCGGCGACCACGGTGCGCGCCGCGCGTTGTTGCAGATAACCGGCCGCGGCGAACAAGAACGCGGCCAGCACTCCCAACGCGATGACCAGGACCATGCGGACCCCCGCTCAGGTGATCTATTCGCACTGTACGCCCGAATCCGTATCGAACCTGATCATGGACGATGGACGGGAACGACGGACGGGCGGGGCGCTCAGAGGGCGTGTTCGTCGAGCCAGATGCGGGCGAGGTCGGCCGCCGAGGCGTGTTCGTCCCGGACGCGGCGGACCATGGTCGCGAGGTCGGCCGTGGAGAGTTCCCCGGCCACGTAGTTGAGTTTCTTGATCTGCCGCTGGTCCAAGGCGCCCTGACGCAGCAGCGGGACGACGTTCTGGGCGCGGAAGGCGTACGCCGGATCGGTGACGACGGCCGGGCCGGTGCCGCCGGCCGTGTCACCGGGGCCGCCCGGCAGCAGCGCGACGGCCGAGGTGAACACGCCCGCGTCGACGGCTCCGTCGTGCAACGCCTTTCGCAGTTCGCCGTCACCGGGAAAGTCGACGTGGTGGGTGATATCGCAGCCGTAGACCGTGTGCAGCGGCGTCAGGACGTCGCGCTGCGGGTCCCGCGGCGTCCGGAGCGGGTCGAGTTCGCGCCCGCCGGCGATGCCCACGGTCAATTCATTGCAATGCCGTGCGAGGTCGGCGGCATTCGCCGGATAGCGCGCGGCCGCGGCGGCGCCGAGTGCGAGTTGCGGCCGCAGATCGGTGGCGTCGGCGAAATCGGACACCGCCAGCCCCTCCGGAACGGCCCGGCTCAGATCGTCGGCGACCGAGCCGATATAGCGCGCCTCCAACGTCGTCGGCGTTCCCGCGGTCATGTCGATCGGCGGGCCGGGCTCGTGGTGCTCCGCGACGCTCGCGGCCGTCGCCCGATCCGGCGCGGTCGCCGAGGACGAGGAGTCGAAGCTGGTCAGCAGATCACCACTGGTGTCGCCGACCAGCGTGATCGTGCCCGAGTCCAGGGCCGCCAGATAGTCCGCGCGCTGTCCGAGATGCTTCTTCACCGTCGTCCGCGTGCCGGTGCGCGCGAGCGCCTGGGCATAGATTTCGGCGAGAACCTCCGACTGCGCCGAATCACCGGCGCCGACGATGATCGTCGACTCACCGTCACCGGTGGCACATGCCACCGCCACCGTGGCGGCGGTGACGGCGACCAGTACCCGGGCCGTCACTCGCACCGATCCGGCCAATCCCATCCGGCGACACCCACTCCCGATAGTCAGCGACAACCACATCCGGCGGCCGAGGGGCGCCCCGGCACAGGAATCGTAGGTGGGCCGCATCCGGGCGTCCGATCCACACCCGCCCTGCGACGACCATGGCCGACCGCGGCCGCCGGTTTCAGCCTTGGATTCCCCGAGTGCCCGCATCTCCGTACGGGTTGCCCTCCCGCGGTCGCGAACGTTCGTTCGCGCGGCGCAGTGCGGCGATTTCGCGTGCCGCTCGCCGGCTCCGCTGCCGCATTTCCGACATGCCGTCGCCGCCGGCGCGACGCCCCGCCATCCATTCGATGAATCGACGAATTCCCAAGTACACCAACCTGTTCCGCTAATTCGATACTGATGATTCTACGTCCGCCCACCGACAAGTAGCGGCTCTCACGGGGGGACCGCGCACCGGACTCTCGAGCAGTATTCAGCGAGGTCTCAGGCGCGGCGACGAATAATGTGCGAGTGCAGCCGGGACGTGTTCTCCTGATCGAAGACGCCGACGCCATCCGCACGGCGGTCGCGGCGGCCGTGCACGCCGCCGGGCACGAGGTCCTCGCGCGCGAGCACGGCGATCGGCTGGAGTTTGATCTGGAGCGGTTTCGTCCCGATGTCGTCGTCCTCGACGTGATGCTGCCGGGTCGCGACGGTTTCGGCCTGCTCGAGGTGGTGCGCGCCCGCAGCGGCGCCGGAGTGGTGATGCTGACCGCGCGCGACGGTGTGGAGGACCGGGTGCGCGGATTGCGTTCCGGATCCGACGACTACGTGGTCAAACCGTTCGACCTGGCCGAACTGACGGCACGGATCGAGGCGCTGCTGCGGCGGATGGGACGTATGCACAGCCGCATCACCATCGCCGATCTGGTGCTGGAAACCGACTCCGGCGCGGTGCTGCGCGGCAGCGAACCGATCAGCCTCACCGCCACCGAATTCAAACTTCTCGCCTACCTCGCCGCCCACCGCGATCGCGTCGTCACCAAGACCCAAATCCTCACCGCGGTCTGGGGTTACGAGGACTACGACCCGAATCTGGTCGAGGTCTACGTCAGCGCGGTACGCCGCAAACTGGAGGAACACGGCCCGCGCCTGCTGCACACGGTGCGCGGCATGGGCTACGCGTTACGGGCGAATCCGCGATGAGCGACGACCCGGCCCACACCGCGCCCACACCACCCGGCACTGCGGACCACGCCGGAGAGTCGAACACGCTCGGATCCCTACCGGACCACGTCTCCGCGCCCGCGGCAGTGGAACCCGGAACGCGTGCGCTGCCGACGATTTCGCTGCGGCGCCGGGTAACCCTCACCGCCGCAGTCATTTCCGGGCTCGCCCTGATCGTGGTGGCGCTGGCCGTGCACAGTCTGTTCGGAGTCGTGGTGGCACGCAGCGCGAATACGGTACTCACCGACCGGGTCCAGCTGGCCCGGCAACTCGCGCAGCAGAACACCCCGCCCGCGGAGTTGATCGCCCGCGTGGACAATCGCTCGGTGCGAGCCCGGCTGGTCCTCGCCGACGGCGGTGTCTACGGCAGCCTCTCGCCCCGGCACGCCGGGGACGGCGGCCCCCGGACCAGAACCGTCACCCTCGGTGGTGGCGGCACGGTGGACCGCGCCCGGCTCACGCTGCAGATCGACACCCCGCTGCTGACCGCGCTGCGGTCACGCCTCGGCCTCGTCCTGATCGGAGTGACCGCCACCGCCATCGTCGCCATCACGGCCGCGCTGTGGGTGGGATTGCGCCACGCGCTGGCGCCCCTGGATTCGATGACCCGGCTGGCCCGCGAGATCGCGCGCGGCGGCCGCGGCCGCCGCCTCTCCCCCACCCGCACGGATACCGAATTGGGCCGCACCGCCAGCGCTTTCGACGAAATGCTGGATGCCCTGGAAGGCGCCGAAGCCCGCGCCCGGGCCTCCGAACAGCAGATGCGCGCCTTCGTCGGCGACGCCGCGCACGAACTGCGCACCCCGATCGCGGGGATCAAAGCCATGGCCGAAGCGGTCCTGCACCAACCCGCCGACATCGGGCCCGAAGATCGCGAACGCATGTATCTGCTGCTGGTCCGCGAAGCCCAGCGTGCCGGGCGTCTGGTCGAAGACCTGCTCGACATGGCCCGCATCGACGCCGGCCTCACCCTGTATCGGCAAACGGTCGACCTGTACGACCTCGCACATGCCCAGGTCGAACGCATGCGAATCCTGCACCCGGACATCGACTTCCGGCTCACCGGCCACACCGTGCTCACCGTCGCCGATCCCGAACGCGTGGGCCAGATCCTGGTGAACCTGCTCGCCAATGCCTGTCAGGCCACTCCGCCTGGCGGCGCGGTCTCCCTCACCGTGAAAACGGTCGGCGACAGTGACGGCTCGCTGCCCACCGAGCCGATGCCGGCCCCGGCTACACCCGCCGACCGGCCCGGTCCCGCCCGCGACCCGGACACCACCCCATCGGAGGCGGCCACCCCGAACGCGGCGCCGGGCACAGGTACCGGCGAAGTCCGGACCGAGATCCGCGTCACCGACACCGGTCCCGGTGTACCGGCCGCCCAGCGCGAACACATCTTCGGGCGCCTGGTCCGGTTGGACACGAGCCGGGACCGCCGCCGCGACGGCGCGGGTATGGGCTTGGCCATCGCCCGCGGGATCGCCCGTGCCCACGGCGGCGACCTGCGCTGCGTCGAGCCGCCACCGGGGACATCGGGGGCGGTGTTCCTGCTGACGCTGCCCGCCCGGGACGCCGGTCGCGGGTCGCCGGAAGGCCCCTCCCCCGGCCTGAGGATCGGCTGAAGATCGGGTATGCCCACTCGGCGTTTTCAGGGTCCTTTCAGATTCGGCGCGCAGATTCGGATCCGACATCATCCCGTCACGAATGGAGTTACCGGTATGAAGCGCACTGTCGCCGCCCTGCTGGCCGGCACCGCCGGAATCGCCGCCCTGGCCGTCGCCGTGCCCGGCGTCGCCTCGGCCGACGCCCCGCAGTGCAGCCCGCAGGCACGCGCCCAGGTTCAGGCTCAGACCGCTCCGCAGGTCGCCGCATTCCTCGCGAGCCACCCGGATCTGGCCGCCGAACTGGCCAAGGTCAAGGGGCTGCCGAAGGAGCAGCGCAAGGCCGAGTTGCAGGCCTATCGCCAGGGCCACCAGCAGGAGCTGAAGGATTTCCGCGGGGTGCGGCAGCCGGTGATCGACTACCACAAGTCCTGCCACAAGAAGTAGCGGCCGCGCATCGGTTTCCGAATACGGCGAGGGCGCCCCGGGAGTTCCCGGGGCGCCCTCGCCGTGTTCGAAGCTGGTGTTACGCAACACCTTCCGCGCGCGCGGCGGCGGCCACGGCCTCGGCGACCGCCGGCGCGACCCGAGGATCGAGCGGGCTGGGGATGATCTTGTCGACCGAGAGCTCGTCGGCCACGACACCGAAGATGGCGTTGGCGGCCGCGACCTTCATCCCCTCCGTGATCCGGCGCGCACCGGCATCCAGCGCACCCTTGAACACGCCCGGGAAGGCGAGCACGTTGTTGATCTGGTTCGGGAAGTCGCTGCGACCGGTCGCCACGATGGCGGCGTAGCGGTGCGCGACCTCCGGGTGGATCTCCGGGTCCGGGTTCGACATCGCGAACACGATCGACTCCGGCGCCATCGAGGCGATCAATTCCTCGGCGATGGTCCCGGCCGACAGGCCCAGGAACACATCCGCACCGGCCAGCGCCTCGGCCGCGCCGCCGGTGATGCCGCGCGGGTTGGTGCGCGCGGCCAGATCGGCCTTCACCTCGTTGAGGTCCGCGCGGTCCCGGCTGACGATGCCCTTCGAGTCGAGCACCACCACATCCGACACTCCCGCGGCCAGCAGGATGTTCGAGCAGGCCACACCCGCGGCGCCGGCGCCGGAGACGACCACCTTCAGGTCGGCGATATCGCGGCCCTGCACCTTGGCCGCACCGTTGAGCGCGGCCAGCACCACGATCGCGGTGCCGTGCTGGTCGTCGTGCATGACCGGGCAGTCCAGCGCCTCGACGACGCGCTTCTCGATCTCGAAGCAGCGCGGGGCAGAGATGTCCTCCAGGTTCACCGCACCGAAGCTCGGCCGCAGGCGCACCAGGGTCTCCACGATCTCGTCGACATCCTTGGTGTCGAGCACGATCGGAATCGAGTCCAGCCCGGCGAACTTCTTGAACAGCGCGGCCTTGCCCTCCATGACCGGCAGCGACGCCCGCGGGCCGATATCACCCAGGCCGAGCACCGCGGTGCCGTCGCTCACCACGACCACCAGGCGGTCGGTCCACGTGTAGCGCTTGGCCAGCGCCTCGTCCTTGTGGATGGCGCGACTCACCTGCGCGACGCCCGGCGTGTACGCGATGGACAGATCCCGCTGAGTCTCCAGGGGTGAGGACAATTCCACCGAAAGCTTGCCACCGAGATGGCCGGCGAAAATTTCCTCGTGCGTGATAGCGGACAGATCGGTCGTATCGGTTTCACGGCTCGCTGTAGTGGCATTCGGTGCGTCAGTCACAGATGACACGATTTCACTCCTGCTCGGTCCGGGCTGAACCGGCTCACGGTTACCGCCGGGTTTTCGTATTGAAAGGTCTTCGAAATTCGAACGATGTGCGCCGACCGGGCGTTCACGCGGTCGCGCAAAACCGTTCGGTGATTACACGCATTGCTTCTCTGCGATCTGGCCGCGCACGATCCGTCGAGCGAGAACCGGACGGGTGGTCCGGGCAAGGCTGCGGGGTGATCCGCGGATCGGAGCCGTGCGTCACGAACCGAAGGTCACCAACCGTCCCGGACCGGGCGGTGGCGTCGGCCGGGAATCCGCAACATTCTGCCAGTACGAACAGGGAGTTGCAAAATCGCTGCTCGACCGGGGCGGGATCCGCTCGGATGCGGGGCCGGCCCGGGGCCGGGTGTCTACTGCCATCTTCCGAGGGTAGGGCCGCCGAATTACCTGCGCGTAAGGGGAAACTCGCCCGTGCTGGGAAGCAGCGGTGAACAGTCCACCGGGATCCGGAACGCCGGTGTGAGCTCATGGCGTCCAGCCGGCATGTCATGCCGGGCGCACCCAGATCTCGTTCACACCGCCTGTGAGCAGGCGGCGGCGCCAGTCGCGGGCCGGGCCGGGATGATCGGTGCGCCGATGCAGGCCCCGGGTTTCGGTGCGGGCCAGGGCGCTGTATTTCGTCCAGCGGGCCACCGCCAGCAATGCCGCGGCCTGCCGGGCCCGGACCTGATCGGCGCCGGTGCCGCCGAGCCCGTATTCGGTGACCGGCCACATCGCGTCGAGTTCGGCGATGCTGTCGCGCAGACTGCCCGCACTGCGCCAGTAGCTGCGCCGCAGCGGCAGCGTATGTTCCTGCACCAGCCCGATCACCGCACGGGGATCGATATCGGCGCGCGCATCGGCCCCGAGGTGATGATTCAGCCCCGCCCCCGGAACCGGCCGGGCGTCCCCGATCCGGCCGCGGCGGCGAGCGAACCGCGCCGCGCCCGATCCGGCCCACATCCCGGACGAGATCGCCCACCCGCCACCGTGCCCGTCGAAGCCGCCGACGGCGCCGGTGATCGGTTCCCGCGAGGCCACGTCGCCTGCGGCGTACAGTCCGGGAACCGTTGTGGCGCAATCGAATCCGGTCAGCCTTACGCCGCCCGAACCACGCACGGTACCTTGCAGGACCGGACGCAACCGCACCCGGCCGGACCGGGGATCGACCGACGACGCGGCGGCACCGGCGGTCGCGGACACCGCGGTACTTCCCGCGGGCGCCGCCGACGCCGGGCCGTACCGGACCGCGGGCCCCGGCGGAATGTCGGCGTAGACCGGCTGTCCCTGCGCCAGCGCGGCGAGCGCCGCGGACCGGGCGGTGAAGTCGTCACCGTCGATGCGAGCCCCCGATTCGTCGTACAGGTTCGCGAACCGGGGCTCACGCAGATCGCTCATCGTGGCGAGTCCGTAGGCGCCGGAGAACTCCATCCCCGACAGTTCGGTGCCCGCCTCCACCGCCATCAGCAGTCCCTCACCGGTGTCGACATCGGTTCCGGCGCCGCCGGCCAGGAATGCGCAGCCACCCGTCGCGAGCACCACCGCGCCCGCGCGGATCGTCCAGCCGCGGTAGTGGTCGTCGCCGGCCAGCCCACCGGCCCCGCACACCACACCGTCGCCGTCGCCGTCGACCAGCAGATACAGCGCCGGATGATGGTCGACGACCTGCACACCCAACCGGAACAGGGTGCGTCGCAGCGCCGCCAGATACCGCCGGCCCTCGAGATGGACGCGCGTCGCGAGCCCGTCTCCGGCCTGCCGGTATCCCCAGCGCAACAGATGGGCGATGCGGTGATGCGTTTCGCCGAGCACCCGGTCCATCCACTCGGGGTCGCCGAGGTCGCCGCCGTGCGACAGACTGCGCGCCAGTGCCCGCTCCCGATCCGGCCCCGGAGGGATATCCCACAGTGCGACAACGCCTTTCGACGTCGGGCCACTTTCCCCGCAACGGCCCTTGTCGACCAGGATCACCCGCGCTCCGGCCGTCGCCGCCGTCAACGCCGCCCAGGCGCCCGCCGGTCCGCCGCCCACCACGAGCACATCGGCGGACGCCTCCGCCGCGATCTCGGATTCCGCGCGAATAGTGGACCAGCTACGCACGCTCACAAAGGAAAATATTCGGCCACAATTCATCCGGCCGCAACTGTTACGCGGAGTCTAATTCCACCATTGCGTAACCAATAGGTAACCCGCCGCCACAAAGACGACCAGCGATCCGAAAAACGCCGGAATTCCCCGACGTCGGTCGGAAAAAATTTGCGCGCCGAGCGCCAGTACCGCCATTCCGATATGCCAGGCGACACTGCTCGCACCCGGCCCCGGAAATCCGCGCCGCACCCCGAGGACCGCCGCGACGAGGACGACCGCGGCGAGCACCACCAGTCCGGCGGCCACGGTTCCGCTGAGCGCCCGCACGACTCTCACGAGGCGATCACCGCGACCCCGCTCGCCTTCTCGGCCAGACGCTCGAATTGCTCTGCGTCCGTGGTGCATTCACCCAGACCCACCGGTTTGTCGGCGCCGTGATAGTCCGAGGATCCGGTGCCGATGAGGTCCAGTTCGCGTGCCAGCTCGCGCAGCACCGCCCGGTCGGCCGGATTGTGATCGGGGTGATCGATCTCGAGTCCACCCAGCCCGTGCCCGGCCAGATCGCGGATGTCGTCGATCGCCAGCAGCCGCCCGCGGGTGCGGGCACGCGCGTGCGCGACCACGGTCACGCCACCGGCCGCCGCCACCATCTCCACCGCCTGCCGCAACGGGGTGTCGGCCTTCTCGACGTAGTAGCGGCCGCGGGGCGCGAGCAGATCCTCGAAGGCCGCGCCGACCGTCGGGACCACACCGGCCTCGACGAGCGCTCGCGCCAGATGGGGCCGGCCCGCCGCCGGGCCCGCGGCCACGAGGACCGCGTCCGGGTCGATCGGCAGGCCGTCGGCCACCATGAGATCGGCCATCGCGCGCACCCGCGACACCCGTTCGGTGCGCAACCGCTCACGTTCGGCGGCGAAGGCGGCATCGGCCGGGTCGAACAGGTAGGCCAGCAGATGCACCGGCACCGGCCAGCCGTCCTCCCCCATTCCGACGCAGGACATCTCCATCCCGCGCACCAACCGCAGCCCAGCCGGCAGCGCGGCGATCGCCTCGTCCCAGCCGGAGGTGGTGTCGTGATCGGTGATCGCCACCACGTCCAGCCCCGCTGCCGCGGCCGCGCGCATCAGATCGCCGGGAGTGTCGGTGCCGTCGGATGCGGTCGAATGGGTGTGGAGGTCGATGCGCACGCGTTCCATCTTGCCCAACTAGCATCCCGGACGTGCCCTCGATACCGCCGTTTCCCTCGTTCCGTGGCTCCGGGAGGTCGCGGCGCGGGCCGCAGCTGCCCCGGATCCCGGTGCCCACCGCCCGCGCGATCGTCGACTGCGGCGTCTATATCGACGGCCATCGGCAGTCCGGGCATGTGACCCCCGCGGACGCGCTGGCGCAGGTCCGTGAGCGCGGCGACGGCTTCGTCTGGGTGGGTATGCACGCTCCCGACGCGGACCAGATGGCCGAGGTGGCCGAGATTTTCGGCCTGCACGAGCTCGCGGTCGAAGATGCCGTGCACGCGCATCAGCGCCCCAAACTGGAACGCTACGACGACACCCTGTTCCTGGTGCTGCGCACCGTGAAGTATCTCGAACACGACCCCAATTCGGTCAGCGAGATCGTGCAGACCGGCGAGATCATGATCTTCGTGGGCGCGAATTTCGTGGTCACCGTCCGTCACGGCGAGCACACCGCGCTGAAGGTGGTTCGCGAGGAGATGGAGAAGCATCCCGAACGCCTCGCGCTGGGGCCCGGGGCGGTCCTGCACGCCGTCGCCGACCACGTGGTGGATTCGTATCTGCTGGTGACCCAGTCGGTCGAAGACGATGTGGAGGGGATGGAGGAAGAGGTCTTCACCCCGCGCAGCCGGCTCACCATCGAGGCCATCTATCAGCTCAAGCGCGAGGTGGTGGAGTTGCGCCGGGCGGTCAACCCGCTGGCGCTGCCGCTGCAGGTGCTCAGCCGCAGTTCGGAACTGCCGATGCCGAAGGAGATTCGCCGCTATCTGCGTGACGTCGCCGACCACCACACCGCGGTCGCTGAACGAATCAGCGATTTCGACGAGGCGCTCAGCGCGCTGATCAACGCGGCGCTGGCGAAGGTCAGCGTCCAGCAGAACACTGATATGCGCAAGATCTCGGCCTGGGCCGCGATGGCCGCGGTGCCGACCATGATCGCCGGCATCTACGGCATGAATTTCACGCATATGCCGGAGCTGTCGTGGACCTACGGCTACGGGATGGTCTGGGTCGTGATCCTGGTGATCTGCGGCGCGCTGTTCGTCGCGCTGCGGCGCAACAAATGGTTGTGAGGACTACAGATTCGCGGCGGCCCGGTGCGGATCACGGATGTCGATCCCCGCTTCGGTCCATGCCTCCCGCAGCGCCGCGGCTCCGCGCACTCGCACCCACGCCGCCTCGGTGGCGGTGATCGGCGCGACCGACAGGAATCGCACCGGATCGGCGGGCTCCGGCAGAGGGACCTCGGCGATATCCGCCTCGCCGAGCAGCACCGCGGTGAAAGGAGCGTTGTGCCACAACGGCTCTCCCAGATCGAGCAGCGCATCCTGTTGCAGCACAATGCCTTCCACCGACGGAGCGGCGATCAGCACGCCGAGCCCGCGCGGCAGCCCCGCCTGGGCACCGGCGCCTCCGCGCAGCGTCAGCACCAATTCGGCGCGCGGGCCGCGCACGGGGTCGGCCAGGGCCGCCGCGGAATCGGTCATCGGATGCCGGGAGCCACCGAGGGTGACGTAGTGCACGAACTCGCCGTCGGGGATGCGCAGGATGTCGATCGGTTCCAGGCCGAGGAAGGTCACCGACGCGGAGTCGAAGCGCGTGTCGTCGAATCCCGGCCCCGTCCGGGGAATACCGAAATGCGTCAGTACCGCGGACCGCACCTGATCGAGTTCCATAGCCCTAGAGCGTGCCAGAGCCCTACAGCGCCAGGCGCGCCAGCATATCCCGCGCCTGTTCGGCGACCTTCGGATCGCACAGCACGTCGTAGCGGCCGGCGACCAACTGCATGGTCGAGGCGAAGTCGCGGGTGCCGCGGGTGGCGGCGTACGGGATCACCGCCGAGATGAGCCCGAAGATGACGCCGCCGACCAGGCCGACCACCAGCGGCCCGATCACGCCGCCCGTGGTGAACAGGCTCAGCAGCAAGCCCAGGAACAGGCCCAGCCAGGCGCCCGAAACCATGCCGCCGCCAATGACTTTGCCCCAGGTGAGCCGGCCCAGCACTCGTTCGACCTGCATCAGATCGACACCCACGATGGTCATGTTCTCCACCGGGAACTGGTTGTCGGCCAGATAGTCGACCGCCCGCTGCGCCTCGGCGTAGGTCGGATAGGAGGCGACCGGCCATCCCGACGGCGGCGTCGGCAAGCCGGGCCGATTGCGATTCGGACTACCCAACGGATTGGTCATAACTCCACGATCCTAGGTCGATATCGCCGCTGCGGCTGGATGCGGCGACCCGGCGGCCGCCCCGCGTGTCCGATTTTACCGCCGGAGGGTGGCACATCGGACATCGCACGGCCGGGGATCACACCCGGTGGACAGCGCTCACCGCCCCGGACGAGCCGGTCGGACGCGCATCACGCCAAGCGGACCTCGGCGGTGGCCAGTCCGAATATCTTGCGGCCCGCCGACTTCGCGACGACCACCACGACGGCGGTGCGCGTCCGGTGATCCACGGATTTGATCCGCCCGGTGAATTCGACGACGCCGGCGGATCGGGCATCCACGATCGTGTAGTTCGACAGCCGCACCGCGTATCTGATCAGCGCTCCTGGGTCGCCGAGCCATCCGGTGACGAAGCCCGCGCCGAGCCCCATGGTGAGCATGCCGTGGGCGATGACATCGGGAAGGCCCGCGAGCGTGGCGACGCCGTCGTGCCAGTGGATGGGGTTGGCGTCACCCGAGACGCCGGCGTAGTTCACCAGATCACCGCGGGTGATCCGCGCGGTGCGCGGCGGGAGCTCGTCGCCGACGGAGACCTGGTCGAACCGGACAACGGTGTGCGGCAGACGGGTTCGCGACACCTCCGAGAAGCGGTGGTCGCGGCGTGGGGCGACGGCGGCGTCGAGCAACTCCGCCTCGGACAGACCCTGCGCCGCCGACGGCGCACCGACGCCGTGCATGATCACCCGTTCGATCGCGCCCGCGATACCCGAGTCGATGTCCTCTCCGGTGACACCGACCGCGGTCGTGTGCATCATATGGACGACCTCGTCGAACTGATCGGTGAAGGTGTTGGTGACGGTGATCAGATCCTTCCCGGCGATGGTGCGCACCGCGGTGACCTCGACATCGCTCACCAGGCGGTCACCGGAGACCACCGGCCGATGGAACTCGAAGACCTGATCGGTCTGCACGTATACGTCGTAGCCGGTGATGACGCGTTCGAACAGCCGGCGATTGGCCAGCATCGCGGGAATCGACAGGAAGGTGGGCGGCGCGACCACCGCGCCGTAGCCGCACTGCGCCGCGTCGGCCTCCCGCCAGTGCACCGAGCCGTAATCCTGCACGGCGCGGGCGTACTCCCGGATCTTCTCCCGCCCGACCTCGTAGTAGTCCTCGGCACGGTAGGTATATCCCACCAGCGACCGCGTGTATGCCGCCGCATCCGCGGTCGCCTCGCCCGCGGCCGCCTGGTCCGCGGTTGCCTGGTCTACGGTTACCTCGGACACGCCACACTCCTCAACGCTCGGCTGCGCAGAGCCTAAGCACGCCGGAGTCACCGCTCGCCGGATTCGCCCGTCGTTCAAGAGGTTTCACGAGTAACGGGGCGGCCGATTGTGAGTTGTCGTTACGCCTGCGGCGGTACGAAACTCGTGGTGCGCGTCATGGCGGCGGCCCGCCCCTTCTCCGCGACGACCTGGGCCATCTTCGCGCTGGCCTCGTCGATCATCTCGTCGCCGAGCATCACCGCGCCGCGGGCGCCGCCGGCGGTCGAGGTGTGGTAGGCGTAGGCGTCCAGGATCTCCTCGGCGCGGTCGTAGTCGGCCTGGCGAGGGCTGAAGATCTCGTTGCACGCCTCGACCTGGGTGGGGTGCAGCACCCATTTGCCGTCGAATCCGAGCGCCGCGGTGCGCGATGCGGCGCGGCGGAAGCCGTCGAGGTCGCGGATTTGCAGATAGGGCCCGTCGATGGCCTGCAGGCCGTGCGCCCGGGCGGCGAGCAGGATGGTCATCAGAATGTGGTGGTAGGCGTCGCCGGGTTCATAGCCCTCGGGCTGTTCACCGACCACCAGGGTGCGCATATTGATACTGGCCATGAAATCGGCGGGGCCGAAGACCAGGGTCTGCACGCGCGGACTGGCGGTGGCGATCTCATCGATGTTGCGCAGCCCCTGCGCGTTCTCGATCTGCGGTTCGATGCCGATGCGGCCGACCTCGAGGCCGTTGGCCTTCTCCAGCTGCGTCAGCAGCAGATCGAGCGCGCGCACCTGGGCGCCGTCGAGGACCTTCGGCAGCAGAATCGCGTCCAGGTCGCGGCCGGCGCCCTCGACCACCGAGATGACGTCGGCGTAGGTCCATTCCGTCGTCCAGTCGTTGACCCGCACGACCCTGATCTGCTTGCCCCAGCCGGGCGAGTTCAGCGCGGCGACGATATTGGCGCGCGCGGCGGCCTTGGCGGGCGGGGCGACCGCATCCTCAAGGTCGAGAAAGATCTCGTCGGCGGGCAAACCCTTGGCCTTGTCGATCATCCGAAGATTACTGCCGGGTACGGCGAGCACCGAACGACGCGTTGACATGGGCGGCTCCTGAATCGTCTCGCGGGGCTGCACCACATAGCCTTGCACTTATGGCAGCAACGAAAGTTTTCGCCGCCAGGCTGGCGGGCCTGGTGGTACTGGGTCCGGACGGCGAGTCTATCGGCCGTCTGCGGGACGTGGTGATCTCCATCCGCTACGACCGCCAGCAACCCCGGGTGCTGGGACTACTGGTCGAATTACCTACCCGCAAACGTATTTTCGTCCCGATGCTCCGGGTCAACGCGATCGAGCCGAACTCGGTCAATCTCAACACCGGCACCGTGAGCCTGCGCCGCTTCGAACAGCGGCCCGGCGAAATGCTGGCGTTGGCGCAGGTACTCGACTCCAAGGTGCGCGTGGTCGATCCCGAACTCCCGGACCTCGAAGGGGTGGACGTCTTCGTCGTCGACCTGGGCATCGAACAGAGCCGCACCCGCGACTGGGTGCTCTCGCGGGTGGCGGTGCGCGGACATCGGCGGCTGGGCCGGCGCCGCGAGGTGCACGTGGTCGAGTGGTCGGATGTGCGCGGGCTGACCCAGCACGAATTGAATCTGCCCGGTCAGGACGTCACCCAGTTGCTCGGCCAGTTCGAGGGCCTGCGCCCGGCCGATGTGGCGCATCTGCTGCGCGAACTGCCCGAGAAGCGCCGGATCGAACTGGCCCGGGCCCTCGACGACGAACGTCTCGCCGACGTGGTGCAGGAACTTCCGGAGAACGACCAGGTCGACGTGCTGCAGAATCTGGGCGTCGAACGCGCGGCCGATCTGCTCGAGGCGATGGATCCCGACGACGCCGCCGACCTGCTCGGCGAACTACCGACGGGTGAGGCCGAGGCGCTGCTGGCGCTGATGGATCCCGAGGAATCCGAGCCGGTGCGGCGCCTGCTCGAGTATTCGCCCTACACCGCGGGCGGCATGATGACGCCCCGCCCCGTGGTGCTCACCCCCGCCGCGACCGTCGCCGAGGCGCTGGCCCGCATCCGCGACCCCGATCTGACCCCGGCGCTGGCGTCGATGGTGTTCGTGGTCCGCCCGCCGACCGCGACGCCGACCGGCCGCTATCTGGGCTGTGTGCACACCCAGGCGCTGCTGCGCGAACCGCCGGCGACACTGGTGGGCGGACTGGTCGACAGCGACCTCACCCAGTTGCATCCCGATGCCGCGCTGACCGCGGTCACCCGCTATTTCGCGACCTACAACCTGGTCTGCGGGCCGGTGGTGGACGAGGAGAATCACCTGCTCGGCGCGGTGAGCGTCGACGACGTGCTCGACCACCTGCTGCCCGAGGACTGGCGCGAACAGGACGAGGACGCCTCCGAACCGGCGAGCACGATTCATTCGATCGCGGCCGCGGCGCGCGCGGCGGCGACGGGCCGCGCGGCCACGGGCACAGCGGCCACCGGCAAAGCGGAGACGGGTAACGCGGCGGCCGGAAGGGCGAAAGCATGAGTGAGCGCAGCGAACGCCCGGCCCGTTCGGACAAGCCGATCGCCCGGCAGCGCTTGGAGACTCCGGTCGAATCGCGGTTCCGCTTCGAGATCGACGCCGAGGCCGTGGCGCGGGGCAGCGAAACGGTGGCCCGATTCCTCGGGACCGGTCGTTATCTGCTGTTGCAGACGGTCGTGGTCGTGGTCTGGATCGGCCTCAACGTCTTCGCGGTCAGCCTGCAGTGGGATCCGTATCCGTTCATCCTGCTGAACCTGGCCTTCTCCACCCAGGCCGCCTACGCCGCACCGCTGATCCTGCTGGCCCAGAACCGGCAGGACAACCGCGACAAGGTATCGCTCGAGGAGGATCGCCGCCGCGCGGCACAGACCAAGGCCGACACCGAATTCCTGGCCCGGGAGCTGGCGGCGCTGCGAATCGCGGTGGGCGAGGTGGCCACTCGCGACTATCTGCGCCGCGAACTCGAAGACATCAAAGACGCGCTGGCGCGGCTCCAACTACACGCGCCGCTGGACGACGAAGATGCTGTCGAGACCGCGAAGTCCAAGAAAAGTACCGATAGGAAGAGGGGTCGAGTACCGATTTCGCCTCAAATAGATGGCGGCTGACCGCAATTATCGATAACAACGTGCTGACTGGCAGGTAACCTGGATCACGTTGTCCGTGGCGGCCCCGCGCGTATCAGGTCGCTCAACGACTACGAGGGGATTGGTTGTGCCGATGCGAATATCTGGACCGATTACCGTATCGGCGCTGGTGGTTGCGGGTTTGATGGCTACGGGTTCGGCGGCGCACACGACCGCGCGAACCAGTGCGCCGAAGACGACCGAGGCGCGCCTGGCGGCTGCGAGCTCCCCCACCGACGCCGGCAACTCCGACGCCGAGGCGGTGGGGCTGGTACCCGCTGCCCCCGAACCTCCTCGCAAACTCAGAGCTATGACGGCGCCCGCGGATGGGGCGCCGTTGTTCAGCGGTACCGTCCCGCTGCAGGACATCGCGTTGCCGGGCGGTAGCGGAGCCTTCGGTATTCCGGAGATCGTGCTCGCCGCCTATCGCAATGCCGAACTGACACTGCAATCCTCGGAGCCGAACTGCGGTCTGAGCTGGAGCCTGCTCGCCGGGATCGGGCGCATCGAGTCCAATCACGCCGGGCACGGCCGCACCGACGCCGCCGGCACGACCATCGGCACGATCTACGGACCCTCGCTGGACGGCACACTGCCGGGTAACGAGGTCATCAAGGCCGCCGACGGCAATTTCGTGCGGGCGGTCGGCCCGATGCAATTCCTGCCCGGCACCTGGTCGCTGTACGCGTCCGACGGCAACGGCGACGGTGTCGCGGATCCGAACAACGTCTTCGACGCGTCGCTGGCCGCCGGCAAGTACCTGTGCTCGGGTGGGCTGAATCTGCGTGACCCGCAGCAGGAACTGCGCGCGGTCCTGCGCTACAACAATTCGACGGCCTATGCGGCGAACGTGCTGAGCTGGGCCAACGCCTACAAGACCGGCGGCGCGCCGACCCAGGTGCAGATCTCGCCCGATCTGATTCCACCGGGCACGATGCAGGCCCCGCCCGCGGGCCCGGACATCCTCGCCGCGAACGGCAGCATTCCGACCACCACCGAGCCGCCGTCGCAGGCCACCACCACCCAGC
>NZ_BAFW01000203.1 GCF_000308535.1 Nocardia cerradoensis NBRC 101014
CGCCGGCTCTGGACCGCCTGCCGGGGCCATCCGCGGGTGCTGACCGGCGTCATCGCGGCCGTGGTCGCGGGGGCCGGTGCGGAGGCCGCGGCGCCGCTGGCGGCCAAGGCTGCGTTGGACCGCGCCCGGCTGGGCGAGGTCCGGGCGCTCGCGCCGATCGCCGGGATACTGGTCGCGCTGGCGGTGGCCCGATTCGCGGCGACCTACGGACGGCGCTGGCTCGCGGGACGGCTGGCGCTCGACGTCCAGCACGAGGTGCGGGTGGATCTGCTCACCGCACTGCACCGCTACGACGGGCCGCGGCAGGACCGGTTGCGCACGGGCCAGGTGGTCTCGCGATCGATCAGCGATCTGCAATTGGTGCAGGGACTGCTCGCGATGGCGCCGCTGTCGGCGGCGTCGCTGCTGATCTTCGCCTTCGCCGCGGTGGCCATGCTGGTGCTCTCGCCACCGCTGGCCCTGGTGTCGTTGCTGACCGTGCCGGTGCTGGCGCTGGTGGTGTACCGGGTGCGGCCGCGGCTGCACGCCGCCACCTGGTCGGCGCAGCAGCGCGCGGCCGATCTGGCCCAGCACGTCGAGGAGACCGTCACCGGCGTCCGGGTGGTGAAGGGCTTCGGCCAGGAATCGCGGATGGTGCGGATTCTGGAAGAGCACGGGCGGCGGCTGTACGCCCACCGGATGCGCGCGGCCCGCATCGACTCCCGGTTCGCGCCGACGGTGTCGGCGATTCCGCAGGCCGGTCTGGTGATCGTGATCGCACTCGGCGGCACGCTGGCACTGCATGCGGTGATCGGCGTCGGCACCTTCCTGGCCTTCGCGACCTACGTGACCATGATGGCGTCGAGCACCCGCATCCTGTCGAGCGTCCTGGTCATGGCCCAGCTGACCCGGGCCGCGGCCGAACGCGTCTACCAGGTCATCGACGAGGCGCCGGAGAGCGTCGACCCACCCGATCCGCAACCGCTGCCGGAGGGTCCGCTCGGCCTGCACATCCGGGGCCTCACCTTCGGATTCGAGCCCGGCCGCCCGGTACTGCACGATGTCGATATCACCGTCCGTCCCGGCGAGACGGTGGCGGTGATCGGCCCGGCCGGGTCCGGGAAATCGACGCTGACACTGCTGTTGCCGCGGTTCCATACGCCGGAGGCGGGGCGGATCAGCCTCTTCGGGGCCGGAGCGGAGCAGGATCCGGAGACCGCCGGAATCGATATCGCGCGGGTGCGGGCCGCCGATCTGCGTGCGGCGATCGGCGTCGTCTTCGACGAGCCGTTCCTGTTCTCCGACACGATCTCCGCCAATATCGCGCTCGGCAAACCGGATGCCGACCCCGAGGAGATCCGGACCGCCGCACGGATGGCGGCGGCCGACGAATTCATCCGCGCCCTGCCGGACGGCTACGACACCGTCGTGGGCGAGCGCGGGCTCACGCTCTCGGGCGGACAGCGGCAACGCCTGGCCCTGGCGCGCGCCCTGCTCGCCGACCCGCGCATCCTCGTCCTCGACGACGCCACCTCCGCGGTGGACGCCGTGACCGAGGCCGCGATCTTCGACGCACTGCCCGCCCACGGCCGCACCACACTGATCCTCGCGCATCGCGAATCGACCCTGGCCCATGCGGATCGCGTCGTCCGCCTGCCCGCGCCGGGCGGACGTACGGCGGATCGAAGCGGCGACGCCGAGGTCGAACCCGGCGACGTGGTCGAACCCGGCCCCCGGGCATCGACCGCCTCGGACCGCATCGAATACGCCTCGGCCCACGCCGACGGCGCCATCTTCGCGCCCGGTATCGAGCGGCCGGCGCACGACGGCGTGGATCCCGCCGGCCCGCCCCGGGCCACACCTGTTTCGACGTCGGGCGCCATCGCGCCGCCGCACCCGGGCTCGCCTGCGCATCCCGGAGCGACGCCGGATTCCGAAGACGTTGTCGCCGTGGCTGATTCGAACCCCGAACCGGATGCGCCGCCCGAGATGCGGGCCGCGCTAGCGAAACTGGCCCCGGCGACCGAACAACCCGGGCTCGACGACCGCGAGCTGGAACAGCCGGACCCGAAATTCCGGCTGGTGCGGTTGCTGCGGCCGGTGCGCTGGCTGCTGGCGGCCGTGATCGCGCTGCTGGCCGTGGACGCGGGCATCTCGGTGGCGTTCCCGGCACTCACCCGATTCGCGCTCGACGACGGCGTCGGACAGCATCGCGGCACCGTGCTGGTGATCGCGGCCCTCGCCGGTGCGGGGTTGGTGCTGCTGAGCTGGGTGGACGAGGCACTCGGAACGCGGCTCTCCGCGCGCGGCGGCGAGCGGGTGCTGTACGGGCTGCGGGTGCGCAGCTATGCCCACCTGCAACGACTCGGCCTGGACTACTACGAGCGCGAACTGTCCGGCCGGATCATGACGCGGATGACGACCGATATCGACGCGTTGTCGACATTCCTGCAGACCGGACTGAGCACCGCCCTCATCAGCCTGGTCACGGTCGTGGGCATCGTGATCGCACTCCTGGTGATCGACGCCGCGCTGGCCGTGGTGGTGTTCGTGGCGCTGCCGCCGCTGATCGTGGCGACCCTGTTCTTCCGCCGGGTCTCGGCGTCGGCGTATTCGGCCTCACGGGAACGGGTGGCCACGGTCAACGCCGACTTCCAGGAGAACGTCGCGGGCCTGCGCGCGACCCAGGCCTACCGCCACGAGGCCGAGGCCGGCCGCCGGTTCACCGATTACTCCGATCGGTACCGCCGGGCCCGGTTGCGGGCCCAGCGCGCCATCGCGCTGTATTTCGCGTTCGTGCTGGCCTGGGCGGATCTGGCGCAGGCGGCGGTGGTGTATCTGGGCGCCCGCGAGGTCGCACACGGCACCACGACCGCCGGCACCCTGGTCGCGTTCGTGCTCTACCTGAGCCTGCTGTTCGGGCCGATCACCCAGCTCTCCCAGGTCTTCGACGGCTATCAGCAGGCCCGGGTCGGATTGCGGCGCATCGAAACACTGCTGCACACCCCGTCCTCGATCGCCCCCGATCCGGCCGATGCGGTCGAGATCGAGGGCGGCCTGCGCGGCGAGGTGCGCTTCGACGGGGTCACCTTCCGCTACCCCGACGCCAGAACACCTGCGCTGGAAGATGTTTCCCTGCACATTCCGGCCGGCTCGACCCTCGCGCTGGTGGGTGAGACCGGGGCGGGCAAATCGACAGTGGTCAAACTGCTGGCGCGCCTCTACGACCTTCCTCGCTCGCATCCGAACCAGGACGGGGCCGCCGGGGCGGCCCACTCCGGATCCATTCGCGTCGACGAGATCGATATCCGGGACTACCGGCTCGCGCAGTTCCGTGCCCGGCTCGGTGTGGTCCCTCAGGAAGCTCACCTGTTCACCGGCGACGTCGCGAGCAACATTGCATTCGGGAAACCTTGTGCCACATCGTCCGATATCGCCCGGGCCGCCGCGGCGGTCGGCGCGCTCGAGATGATCGAGACACTGCCGCGGGGTATGGCCCAGCCGATCGGTGAGGGCGGGCGCGGGCTCTCGGCGGGCCAGCGCCAGCTGATCGCGCTGGCGCGTGCGGAACTGGTCGATCCGGATCTGCTGTTGCTCGACGAGGCCACCGCGGTCCTGGATCCGGCCAACGAGGAGAAAGTGCTGGTAGCGAGCAGATCGCTGGCACGCGGGCGCACCACGGTGATCGTGGCGCACCGTTTGGCGACCGCCGCACGCGCCGATCGGATCGCGGTCGTCGCGCACGGGCGGATCGTGGAATTCGGCGCGCACGCGCAATTACTGGCGGAGCGCGGAATCTATAACCGACTCTGGGAGGCAGCCGATTCCGACGAAGGAATATTCTCGACACGGGACGAGTCGTCACCTATGAGGCTGGGTCTGTCCGGGGGTCGTTAACCGGACAGTGGCGCGGCGGTGCGCCTACGCATGGCCGCGCTGGGGCACGCTGTCACGGCTGGGCCTATCCTCAGAAAGGGCGCATCGGCGCACATCGTGCCGATCGACCCGTGCCGGGCACGTCACAAACGTCGCAGCGCGAAGAACGAAATGAGGCGAACACCTGCTGTGAGCAGCTCAACATCCCAGTTCGGACAGAACCAGTGGCTCGTCGACGAGATGTACCAGAAGTACAAGCAAGATCCGTCGTCG
>NZ_BAFW01000202.1 GCF_000308535.1 Nocardia cerradoensis NBRC 101014
CGCGCCGAACTGCTGGCGGTCCTGGCCGCCGGGGTCGGGCCCGACGACGAGCCCCTGCTCGAATCCGCCCTCGACGACGCGCGGCCCGAGGTTCGCCGTACGGCCGCCGATCTCCTCGCACACCTGCCGGATTCGGCCTTCGCGGAGCGGATGCGCGAGCGCGCGAGCCGCTGGCTGATCATCCGGTCCGGCGCGCTCGAGGCGCACCTGCCGCACGATCTCGACGACGCGGCCCGCCGCGACGGACTCGGCGACCGGCTCGACCCGGTGGCCTACCGCCGCGACGGTGGGGCCGACGTGGATGCCGAACGGCTGCGCCGCCTGATGGCCGCCACTCCGTTGCGCCATTGGGAACACCTGTGCGGCTCACCGGAGGCGGCCACCGCGCTGCGGCTTCCCGACGACATCCTCGGACCGGTCGCCGCGGGCTGGTCGGAAGCGGCTCTCGCACAGGGTGATTCCTGCTGGGCGACGCCACTGTTCGAGGTGCTGACCACCACGCCGACCCTGGGTGCGGATCCGCGACTGCGGCAACAGTTGTTCGCGCTGCTGCCGGTCGAGCGGCGCGTGCGGTACCTGTGCGGCCTGGACAGCAGTTGGCTGGCCGAACTGGAACTGCTGGTCTCGGCGTTACCGCGGCCGTGGCCGCAGCCGCTGGCCGAACACCTGGTCCGGCTGCTGCTCGATCGGGCCCATCTGGCCGCCGCCCGTCCCGGAGCGGCCGGGCTGTCCCCCGCCTCCTATCGCACGCTGCTGCGCAGTGCCGCGATCAATTTCCCGGTCCGCGCGGTCGCGGCGGTGTCCGTCGCCGCCCGCCGCTGCGCTGACCCCTCCTGGCAAAGCGCCTTCGACCGCCTCGCCGATGATCTGACCCAACGCACCCTGATGCTCGAGGAGCTGGCATGACCACGACCCAGAACCCGCCCGCCGACCTGCTGCGCCCCCATGCCGAACAGGCCTACGCCGACGAACTGCGAGCCCTCGCCGCCGTCGACGACCGTCCGCGTCCACCGTCGTGGCGGCTCTCGCCGTGGGCGGTGGTCACCTACCTGCTCGGCGACACCCTGTCCGACGGCACGGTGATCACCCCGAAGTACGTCGGTCCGCGACGCCTGATGGAGGTGGCGGTGGCGACGCTTGCGACCGATCGCGCGCTGCTGCTGCTCGGCGTACCGGGCACCGCGAAAACCTGGGTGTCGGAACATCTTTCGGCGGCCGTCAGCGGCGCATCCACGCTGTTGGTGCAGGGCACGTCCGGAACCGCCGAAGAGGCGATCCGATACGGCTGGAACTATGCGCGCCTGCTCGCGGAAGGACCCAGCGACGGCGCCCTGGTGCCCTCGCCCGTCATGACCGCGATGCGCACCGGTGCGATCGCCCGGGTCGAGGAGCTCACCCGCATTCCCTCCGACGTGCAGGACGCGCTGATCACGGTGCTGTCGGAGAAGACCCTGCCGGTACCGGAACTCGGTATCGAGGTGCAGGCGGCCAAGGGTTTCAACGTCATCGCCACCGCCAACGACCGCGACCGCGGCGTGAACGAACTCTCCTCCGCGCTGCGCCGCCGATTCAACACCGTGGTGCTGCCGCTGCCCGCCGGCGAGGACGACGAGGTCGCGATCGTCACCCGGCGGGTCGAACAACTCGGCGCCGCACTGCAATTGCCGCCGATCCCGGCCGCGGCCGAGGAAGTGCGGCGCGTGGTACGGGTCTTCCGCGAACTGCGTTCCGGCATCACCGAGGACGGCCGGACCAAATTGAAGTCGCCGTCGGGCACATTGTCGACGGCGGAGGCGATTTCGGTGCTCACCAACGGCATCGCGCTCGCGGCGCATTTCGGGGACGGGGTGCTGCGCGCGAGCGATGTCGCCGGTGCGGTACTCGGCGCGGTGATCAAGGATCCGGTCGCCGACGCCGTCGTGTGGACCGAGTACCTCGAGGCCGTGGTCCGCGAACGCCCGGAGTGGTCCGATTTCTACCGCGCCTGCCGTGAGGTGCACGGATGAGCGGCGAATCCGTCGCGCTCGACGAGCCGCGGACGCAGGTCTTCGGGATCCGCCACCACGGCCCCGGGTCGGCCCGCTCGCTGTCGTGGGCGCTGGAGCGTTTCCGTCCGGATGCGATCCTGATCGAAGGCCCGGCCGATGCCGATCCGCTGGTCGGGTATGTCGCCGCCGAGGGAATGGCACCACCGGTGGCACTGCTGGCCTATGCCCCGAACGAGCCCTCGCGGGCGGCGTTCTGGCCGTTCGCCGTGTTCTCCCCGGAATGGCAGGCGCTGCGGTATGCGTCCGAACACGCTGTGCCCGTGAGCTTCTGCGATCTTCCGGCCGCCACCACCCTCGCCCTCGACACCGAGCCGGGTGACAGCGGTGATCCGCTGGCCGCACTGGCCGCCGCGGGCGGATACGACGATCCGGAGCGCTGGTGGGACGCCGTCATCGAATCGTCGTCTGCTCCCACCGGGGACGGCACCGAGATCTTCGACGCCATCACCGAGGCCATGGGCGCCCTCCGGGCAGCGGCCGGGCCGGCGGCGTCGGATACGGATCCGGGAGCCGCGGCGCCCGCACCGTCCATCCTGGATCAGCACGCCGAAGGTGCCATCGACGATGCGGGAGATGCTGCGCTACAGCCGGATTCATCCGCGTCTGCCCAGCTCCTGCCCGGCGGCATCGACCTGCGGACCCTGCAACGCGAGGCGTATATGCGACAGGTCATACGCCGGACACTCAAGAGCGGCGCCCGCCGGATCGCGGTGGTCTGCGGCGCATGGCATGCCCCGGCGCTGGCGGGCAAACTCGGTCCGGCAGCCGCCGATTCCCGTCTGCTCAAGGGTCTGCCGAAGGTGAAGGCCACACTGACCTGGGTACCGTGGACCCACTCCCGGCTGGCCGGCTCGTCCGGTTACGGCGCCGGTATCACCTCACCGGGCTGGTATCACCACCTGTTCACCCGCACCGACGAACCGATCGCGCGCTGGTTCACCCGGGTGGCCGGTGCGCTGCGCGCCCGCGACCTGCCGGTGTCCAGTGCGCACATCATCGAGTCGGTCCGCCTGGCCGAGACGCTGGCCGCGTTGCGCGGGCGCCCCGCACCGGGATTGTCCGAGGTCACCGATGCCACGCGGTCGGTGCTCTGCGACGGCGACGAGTCGATGCTGCGGTTCGTCAGCAGCGAACTGGTCGTCGGCGAGGCGCTCGGTTCGGTGCCGGAGAACACGCCGACCGTCCCGCTGGATGCCGACCTGCGCGCGCAGGCGCGCACCCTCCGGCTCAAACAGCAGGCCCTGGCCCAGCAGGTGGACCTGGATCTGCGCAAGGACCGCGATGTGGCCCGGTCGCATCTGCTGCATCGGCTGCGACTGCTCGGAATCGACTGGGGCACACCGATGACCGGCGAGGTGCGCAATACCGGCACCTTCCGCGAATCGTGGGCGCTGCGGTGGGAACCCGGCCTCTCCGTCGCGGTCATCGAGGCGTCGCGCTGGGGTACCACCATCCGCACCGCGGCCGAGGCGAAGATTCTCGACCGGGCCGGCGCCGCCGACGCCACGGTCGCCGATATCAGCGCGGCCCTGGAAACCGCGCTGCTGGCCGACCTCGGCGGCGCGGTGGACGGTCTGGTCGCCCGCCTGGAGGCGGTGGCCGCGCTGGATCACGACGTCACCCACCTGCTCGCCGCGCTGCCCGGGCTGATCCGCACACTGCGCTACGGCGACGTCCGCAGCACCGATGTGGGCGCGCTGGCCCGGGTCGCCGACGGCCTGCTCCTGCGCATCTGTGCCGGATTGCCGGGCGCCGTCACCGGTCTCGACACCGATGCCGCCACGCAGCTGCGCGGCCTGATCGATGCCACCCACGTCGCGATCGCGACCCGCGACGAGGCGCACGCCACCCGGTCCTGGCTCGCGGCACTGGGCCTGCTGGCCGACCGCGACGATGTGCACGGGGCGCTGGTGGGTCGCGCCGTCCGATTGCTCTGCGACGCGGGAATCATCGCCGACGCCGATGCCGCGCGCCGGCTGTCGGCGGCGCTGTCGATCGGCCACAGCCCGGCGGAGAAGGCGGCGTGGATCGACGGTTTCCTGGGTGGACGCGGCCTGCTTCTCGTCCACGACCGAGACCTGTTGCGGCGCATCGACTCCTGGCTGCGCGAGCTGGACGAGGAGCAGTTCGTCGCGACACTGCCGCTGTTGCGGCGGACCTTCGGCGCCTTCGAGGCGGGAGAACGCCAGGCCATCGCCCGCGCCGTCCGGGACGGGACGCCGGTGGCCGCACCGCATGACCGCTCCGGGCCGGACGCCGCTCGCGGCATCCTGGCCTTGCACGCGGCGACCGAAATCCTGGTAGGCGCACGATGATTCGAGCGAAGAGGAACCGACGATGACACAGATCGAATCGGACGAGGCGCAGGCCCGGCGCTGGCGGCTGGTCCTCGGTGCTCCCGCAGAGGCCGGACTCGGCGGGCTCGGCGCGGCCGAGGACGCGGCGATGGACCGGGCGTTGTCGGCGCTCTACAACGGCGACGAACACACCCCGTCGGACAAGCGCGCCGCCGGCCTGGGCGGTTCGGCGCCGAAGGTCGCCCGATGGCTGGGCGATATCCGCACCTACTTCCCGTCGACGGTGGTCGAGGTCATGCAGCGCGACGCCATCGATCGTCTGCAACTCACACAACTGCTGCTCGAGCCCGAACTGCTCGAAGCGGTCGAACCCGACGTCCAGCTCGTCGGCACCCTGCTCAGCCTCAACCGCATGATGCCCGAAACCACCCGTGCCACCGCACGAGTCGTGGTGGAGAAGGTGGTGCGCGATATCGAACGCCGGCTCGCCGCGCGCACCGTCGCGGCGGTGTCCGGTGCGCTGAACCGCGCGGCCCGGGTGTCTCGTCCGCGGCTGCGCGATATCGACTGGGACCGGACCATCCGCCGCAACCTCGCCCACTACCTTCCCGAACACCGGACGGTGGTGCCGCAGCAGCTGGTCGGCTACGGGCGCAAGGCGCAGGCGGTGCGGCGGGAGGTGGTGCTCGCGATCGATCAATCGGGGTCCATGGCGGCCAGCGTCGTCTACGCCTCCGTCTTCGGTGCGGTACTCGCGTCGATGCGCTCGCTGAAGACCTCCCTGGTGGTCTTCGACACGGCGGTGGTGGATCTCACCGAGCAGCTGTCGGATCCGGTGGATGTGCTGTTCGGCACACAACTCGGTGGCGGGACCGATATCAACCGGGCCATCGCCTACTGCGGGCAACGGATCACCCGGCCCGCCGACACCCTGTTCGTCCTGATCTCCGACCTCTACGAGGGCGGAATCCGCGACGAGATGTTGCGACGGGTCTCGGCCATGAAGGAGGCCGGCGTCCAGGTCCTGGTGCTGCTGGCGCTGTCCGACGAGGGCGCCCCGGCCTACGACCACGACAATGCCGCCGCCCTCGCCGCACTGGGCGTCCCCGCCTTCGCGTGCACTCCCGACCGCTTTCCCGATCTGCTGTCGGTGGCCCTCGACCGCGGCGATGTGGCGACGTGGGCCCGATCGCACGCGGGCGGCCGGTGAGCCGGGTCCCCGAGGCACGCCCGCATCCGCGGGCATCGAAAGGGGTTGCCGGGCCGTGGTTCTCACGGCCCGCACGACCGCGGCGCGACTACCTGCTGTTCTCGGCGCGGGGCGGGCTTTCGCCCCCGCGCGGGCCGCGCGGATCGGCGGGCCGCGCGTCGGCGCGGAAATCGACGCGATAACTTGGACCGGTGTTGAAGAATTCCGTGGCCACGACGGCAGGAGCATGGCGGGTAGGTGACGGCACTGCGGTGTCATTTCGCGAGGCGGCGGTGGCCTGGGCATTGGCCGCACATGCCGAACTGGCCGAAACCGCGACCGGATACGGGCATTTCATCACTGTGAACGAGTTGGCCGAACGGATTCAGGACGTGTCCGGTGTGCACACCGAGGCGCCGACGCGCACCTGGATGGCCGCGATTCTGCGGAAGGTCGCGCGGCGCTGCCACGGCGCCGGCGAGCCGCCGCTGACCGCGCTGTGCGTACGCCAGAACCACACCGTCGGCGACGACTACAAATACGTGCTCGAACTCGCCGGCCTGCCGATTCCCGACGATCTCGAACTACACGCGGCCTACGCCCGCTGGCAGTGCTATCAGCACTACGGTGCGGAGATGCCCGCCGAGGTCGGCGTTCCGCCGCTGACGCCGAAGGTGGACGCACGCCGCCGCGGTCGCGGTGCGACGAAAACCGTGGTGGCACAGGAGGAGAAATTCTCCGAGCCGCGACCGGCGGTCTGCTCGCAGTGCTTCATCCAGCTGCCCGCCGGCGGCGTCTGCCAGTACTGCGTCTGAGCCCGATCCGGGGCCGGCCGCTGAACGCACCTGCGTCCAGCGGCCGGGTTCCGCACGGGGCTCGTGCGTCACAGATCGGCGATCGCCGCCAGCGGTGGTGTGCGGGCGGCGCGCACGCCCGGCCACAGCGCCGCCAGCACACCGACCACGGCCGAGCCGATCAGCATGCCCACGATCTGACCCCACGGCACGGTGATCGTGCTCAAACCCAGATCCGACAGCGTGCGCAGGAATCCGACGCCGAGTCCGAGACCCAGGACCACCCCGACCACGGCGCCGAAGATCGCGATCAGCATGGATTCGAGATAGATCGTGCGCCGGACCTGTGGTCGCTGCATCCCCACGGCGCGGAGCATGCCGATCTCGCGCCGCCGCTCGACGACCGAGAGGGCCAGCGTGTTCACGATGCCCAGGATCGCGATCACCACCGCCAATGCCAGCAGCCCGTACAGGATGGCCAGCATGGTGTTGATCTGTTTGCCCTGTGCGCCTTTGAATTCCTCGCGGTCCTGCACCTGCACCACCACATAGGAGGCGGTCGCCTTCTCCAGGTTGCCCCGCATCGCGGCGACGTCGGCGCCCGGCGCGGCCTTGACCAGCACGATCAGGTCGGTGCGGAACGCCACCGGCATCACCTGGTTGTAGAGGTCCGGCGCCACCACCAGGGGTCCGAGCAGCTGGCTGTCGGCATAGATGCCGGCGACGGTCACCGAGAACTTCTTGTTGTCCACACTGGTGACCTCGACGCGGTCGCCCGCATGCCAATGACGGTCGCCCGCTTCGGTTTCCGACACCAGCAGGGATTCGCCGGTGACCGGTTGTCGGTGCCTTGGCGGATGTCGTAGTGCAGGACCTGTCCCATCGGCGCGTCCGGCGAGGTGCCGGTGACCTGGTCGTCCCCCACGCGCAGCGCGACGCCGCGGAAGGCCACCACATCGGATACGTCCGGAACCGAGCGCGCCGCCTCCGCGGCGCCCAGCGGCACCCCGATCATCTGCGGTCCGGCCAGCACGTAGTCGGCGTTGACACCCTTGTCGACGAGTTCGCCGACGCTGGCCTTCGCCGAGGCGCCGAGCATGCCGATCGCCGAGACCAGCATCAGTCCCAGGGTGAGCGCGAACGCGGTGGCGGCGGTGCGGCGTGGATTGCGCACGGCGTTGTTGCGCGCCATCGCGCCGATCGCGCCGAACGGACGCACCAGCAGGCCCAGCGCCCCGACCACCGGCCGCGACAGCGCGGGTGAGGCGAACAGCACCGCGAAAATCAGTGCCGCGGCGCCGATTCCGACCGTGGCCGCGGCGTTGCCGCCGGTGTTGCGCGCCCCGAGCACCACCAGGACGACCCCGATCACCGCCAGCACCGCACCGATCACCGTGCGCACGCGCAGCGATTCACCGACCGAGGCGAACTCCTCTCGCATCGCCTCCACCGGCGGAATCTTGGCCGCCCGCCGCGCGGGTGCGTAGGCGCTGGCCACGGTCACCACGAGGCCGATGCCGATCGCCGCCAGCACGGTTCGCGGCAATACCTGCATCGTTCCGGTGGGCAGTCCGAGGTCGAAGGCATTGAGCAGCGCGGACAGTCCGAAGGCCAGCCCGATACCACCGGCCAGTCCGAGCAGGCTGCCGATGAGGCCGATCACGAAAGCCTCCGCCACCACCGACAATCCGACCTGACGCCGTCCGGCCCCGACCGCCCGCAACAGCGCCAGCTCCCGCAACCGCTGCGCCACGATCATCGAGAAGGTGTTGTAGATGATGAACGTGCCGACCAGCAGCGCGATCGCACCGAAGGCGAGCAGGAAGTAGTTGACGAATTTCAGCGCGTTGCCGACCTGCGCCTTCAGGTCGGCACGGACCTGATCGCCGTCCATGACCTTGTAGTCCGGCGCCACCTTCGCGATCCGGTCGCGCAGCGTATCCGGCGAAACTCCCGGCACGGCGGCCACATCCACGTAGGCGACATGCGCTCCGTCGGTGAACAGTTCCCGGGCCTGCGCGTCGTCCAGGAGCAGCCCGATGAATCCGCCGGTATCCGAGGACACGGTGTAGATGCCGCTGACGGTCATATCGATGGTGCCGCGAGAGGGAATCAGCACCTTGGCCTTGTCCCCGACGTGCAATCCGGCTCGGTCGGCCCCGCCGGAATTGATCGCGATCTGCCCCGGTGTCACCGGCGCGACGCCGTCGACGAAATGCTCCGGGTCGGCGATCGCCTTGTCGGGCGGCAGATACGACCGCCCCCAGCTCGGTGCGCCGCCCGTCTGGACCGCATGCCCGTCCTTCAGCAGGACGACCGGCCCCTGCACCGCCGGCGCGACCGCGCGCACGCCGTCGGTCGCGGCGACCTTCGCGACGAGGTCGTTCGGAACCCCCAGCGACTGTGTGTGTTTCGGCTCCACCCGCACGTCGACACCCTTCGCCTGGTCGGCGAAGATGCCGTCGAAGGTGCGCTGCAGGGTGTCGGTGAAGACGAAAGAGCCTGCGACGAAAGCGGTTCCGAGCACGACGGACAGCAACGTCAGCGCCAGCCGCACCTTGTGCGCGGCGAGATTGCGCAAGGCCACCTTGCGCATCGGCGATCCAGCCATGACCTATCCCTCCAGGGACTTCATGCGGTCCAGCACCGAATCCGCTGTCGGATCGCGCAATTCGTCGACGATGCGCCCGTCGGCGAGGAAGATCACGCGGTCGGCGTAGGAGGCGGCATGCGGTTCGTGCGTCACGATCACGACCGTCTGACCGAATTCGTCGACCGCCGCGCGCAGGATCGACAGCACCTCACCGGAGGAGCGGGAATCGAGATTGCCGGTCGGCTCGTCGCCGAAGATGATGTCGGGCCGGCCGACCAGCGCCCGCGCGCATGCGACGCGCTGCTGCTGCCCGCCCGACAGCTCACTCGGCCGATGGTCGAGGCGATCTCCCAGACCGAGACGTCCGATCACGGTGTCCAGCCACTCCTGATCGGGTTTGCGGCCCGCGATATCCAGCGGCAGGGTGATGTTCTCGAGCGCGGTCAGCGTCGGCACCAGGTTGAACGCCTGGAAGACGAAGCCGATGCGGTCGCGGCGCAGGCGCGTCATCTGTTTGTCCGACAGTCCGGTCAGCGCGGTGTCGCCGATGTGCACGGTGCCGGAGGTGGCGCTGTCGAGCCCGGCCAGGCAGTGCATCAACGTCGATTTTCCGGAGCCGGACGGGCCCATGATCGCGGTGAACTCGCGCTGGGCGAAGTCGGCCGAAACCCCGTCGAGGGCGCGGACCTGGGTGTCTCCGGATCCGTACAGTTTCATCAGGTCGGTGGCGCGGGCCGCGAGCGTGGTCGCCGCGGCGGGTTCGGTGCCCAGGGCATCGGCAGTCATGGTCTCCAGTCTGGCCAAACCGGCGTGCGGGCGCCATCAGGATTTCCCCCCAATACCTGGGGCGCACACCCCCGGCCCGCCGGGATGCCGCAGTGCCGGGCGGCGACGCACATATCCTCGTGCCATGGCTGCGCTCACCCCGGTCCTGCTGATGCTCGTCGGCGGGATCGCGCTGGTGCAGCGGGGCATTCTGCGAGGGATGCCGGTGTTGGTGCTGCTCGTGCCGGCCGCGGCGCTCGGCGGCGCCGCGCAACTGAGCCACGACGTGGTCGACGGCGGCGGCGTCACCCGCATCGACCAGCCGATCACCGACTGGGTGGTCGACCATCGCCTCGGCTGGTTGAATCCGGCGATCAGTACCTTCACCGATGCCGGCGGCGTCGCGGCGATGACGACCCTGACCATCGTGGCCTGCGCGTGGTTCGGCGTCCGGCGGCGGTGGGCGCGACTGCTGACCACGGCCGCGGTGGGTATCGGGGTGGCGGTGATCGGTTCGGTGCTGAAGTCGGCGATCGGACGGCACCGGCCGCCCGCGGTCGATCAGCTGGTCACCGAGACCAGTCCGTCGTTCCCGTCCGGTCACACGCTGGGCAGTACCGCCGTCGTCGGGGTGCTCGCCGCCATGGTCGTGCTGTCGTCGCGCGGGCGCGCGGTGCGCGTCGCGGCCGTCGCGGCCGCGGCGCTGTTCGCCGTGGTGATCGGCCTGACCCGGATCTATCTGGGCGTGCACTGGGCAACCGATGTGCTGGCGGGATGGGCGATCGGCCTGGTCTGGCTCGCGCTGTGCCTCGGCCCCTATCTGTGGTGGCGGGCCCGGGTCAGCTCGACAGCGCGGCCAGCAGCACCAGAACCACCAGCAGCAGCACCACCGCGCCGACGATGATGCCGATGATCACCCCGGTATTCGATTTGGGCGCCTGGTTCTGCCGGATCTGATTCATCGGCGGCAGCGGCGGCCGGTGTCCGTAAGGCTGGTTGTACTGGTTGTACTGGCCGGACGCACCGTAGGGCTGTGGCTGATCGACCGGCCGCGCGGCGGTGGCCGGATACGGCTGGGGCACGGCGCCGTGCGGCGGCATCGGTTGCGGCCGGGCCGTGTGCGGCACCGACGGACCGGTCGCGGGCCGGTGCACAACCGGCTGTCCCGGCCCGGTTCCCGGCCGGCCCGTCGTCGGCATCGGCGGACCGGTGTAGGGGCGACCGACCGTCGGCATGCGCGGCGCGCTGGCCGGGGAGATCGCCTGGCGGGCGGCGGCGGCGAAGTCGGCACAGCTGCCGAATCGGTCGCCCGCGCGCTTGGCCATCGCCTTCAGCAGGACCGCGTCCAGACCCGCGGGCAGGCCGGGGCGCACACTGCTCAACGCCGGCGGCGGTCCCTGCAGATGGCCGCGGATCACCGCCGCCGGATTCGGCGCGTTGAACGGCCCCCGGCCGGTGAACAGCCAGAACAGGCTGCACGCCAGCGAGTACTGGTCCGAACTGCCGTCCAGCGGCGCGCCGGTGAGCTGTTCGGGTGAGGCATAGGCCAGGGTCGCGGTGAAGGTTCCGGTCTGGGTGAGATGACCGCCGTCGTCGCGCAGCCGGGCGATGCCGAAGTCGGTGAGATACACCCGCTCGCCTTTGCCGCCGGTGGAGCGCGCGAGCAACATGTTGCCCGGCTTCACATCCCGGTGCATGACCCCGTTGCCGTGCGCGTAGTCCAGCGCCTCGGCCACCTCGGCGATGATCTGCACGGCCCGCTCCGGCGGCAGCTTCTTCGGATCCACGCTGGCGGCGTCGATACCGTCGATGTACTGCATCGAGATCCAGAGCTGACCGTCCTCGAGGCCGCGGTCGTAGACCGTGACGACCTTGGGATGATCGAGTTGGGCGACCAGATCGGCCTCGCGCTCGAAGCGGGCCCGGATCTCCGGATCGGCGACCATCTCGCGGTTGAGCAGCTTCAGCGCGGTCATCCGCGGCAGACGCGGATGTTTGGCCAGATAGACCTGCCCCATACCGCCGCGGCCCAACAGTCGTTCGATGACGTAGCCCGCGAACACATCACCGTTGGCCAGCATGCCCCGCTCCCACTTCCCGTGCCGGAATCACCGAAACCATAGCAGTCCACCGGAACCGGCATTCTCGATCGATCGGGCCGCCGGCCCGCGTGAACGCCCGGTCCCCGCCTGTCGCTGCGGGCTGTCGGTGCGTACCGATACGCTCTCTGCCATGCGTATTGGAGCACACGTCCGTCAAGACAGTGATCCGATCGGCTTCGGCGAGCGATTGGGTGCCGACGTCATCCAGATGTTCGTGGTGGATCCGCAGGGCTGGGACAAACCGCAGCCGCATCCGCGCACGGAGGAGATCAAATCCAGCCCGATCGACGTGGTGGTGCATTCCTCGTATCAGATCAACGTGGCCAGCACGAACAACCGGTTGCGCATGCCCTCGCGCAACGCGGTCGCGCAGCAGGCGCAGGCCGCGGCCGACCTGGGCGCGTTCGGACTGGTCGTGCACGGCGGGCACGTGCGCTCCGATGCCGAGATCGAGGCCGGAATCGTCAACTGGCGCAAGCTGTTCGAGCGTCAGCAGGACAAGGGCGGCTTCGCGGTGCCGATTCTCATCGAGAACACCGCCGGCGGTAATCACGCCATGGCGCGCCATTTCGATTCGATCGCCCGGCTGTGGGACGCGGTCGGCGACTTCGGCGCCGGCTTCTGCCTCGACACCTGCCACGCCTGGGCGGGCGGCGAGGAGCTCATCGGGGTCGTCGACCGGATCCGCGCGATCACCGGCCGCATCGATCTGGTGCATCTGAACTCCTCGCGTGACGACTTCAACTCCGGCGCCGACCGGCACGCCAACTTCGCCGACGGCACCATCGATCCGCAGTTGCTCGCCGAGGTGTGCCGGACCGCCGATGCACCGGTGGTGCTGGAAACACCGGCCGAAGGTGTCGCCGAAGACCTCGCCTACCTGCGCGAACACGTCGGCTGAGCCACGTCGGCCGAGCACAGCGCCGGCACCGTCTTTGTGATCGCGCTGACCGTAAACCTGGTCGCGCTCGGGCCCCGATGGTGTGCTCGGAACGTAGCAAGTTCCGAGCGAAAGGCCCTCCATGTCAAGCGATCACGCAGCAGAGTCCGTGTCCGTGGTGAAACTCGGAACCCACATCGGCGCACGCATCGACGGTGTCCGGCTCGGCGGGGATCTGACTCCGGCGACGGTCGCGACCATCCGGGCGGCCCTCAACGAGCACAAGGTGATCTTCTTCCGTGATCAGCACCATCTCACCGAGGACGGTCAGCACGAATTCGCGCAGCTGCTCGGCAGCCCGACCACCCCGCACCCGACGGTCACGTCCAAGGGTGTGAAGAGCCTGGCGATCGATTCCCACCACGGCCGCGCCAACAGCTGGCACAGCGACGTCACCTTCGTCGACCGCATCCCGAAGGCCTCGATTCTGCGTGCGGTGACCCTGCCCAGCTACGGCGGCTCGACCACCTGGGCCTCGACCGTGGCCGCCTACGCCTCGCTGCCGGAACCGCTGAAGCGCCTGGCCGAGGAGCTGCGCGCCGTGCACACCAACAAGTACGACTACGCCGCCAGCCACGAGGAGCAGCCGGATCCCAACGCGCAGGCCTACCGCGAGGAATTCCAGTCGACCTACTACGAGACCGAGCATCCGGTGGTCCGGGTGCACCCCGAGACCGGTGAGCGGGCGCTGCTGCTGGGACATTTCGTCAAGCAGTTCGTGGGTCTGTCCACCAACGAGTCGCACGCCCTGTTCCGCCTGCTGCAGGATCGGGTGACCCGGCTCGAGCACACCACCCGGTGGAACTGGTCGCTCGGCGACGTGGCGATCTGGGACAACCGTGCCACTCAGCACTACGCGATCGACGACTACGACGGCGCCGAGCACCGCAAGCTGACCCGCATCACCCTGGCCGGCGACATACCGGTCGGCGTGGACGGGCGAACCAGCCTCAGCATCGCCGGTAACGCCGATCACTACTCGATCATCGAGGATCTGGCCGAGGTGGCCTGATCCGCCGGCACCGGCCGGTGGTTGAATCGGTACATGGAGATTCGACCGCTGGCCGGCGTTCGGGTACTGGAACTGGGCAACTACATCGCGGCGCCGACCGCGGGGCGCATTCTCGGCGATTTCGGCGCCGAGGTGATCAAGGTCGAGCGCCCGAAAACCGGTGACGAGCTGCGCAATTGGCGGCTCTACGGCGGCGACACCTCGATGCTGTATCGCACGGTGAACCGCAACAAGAAGTCGATCACCCTCGATCTGCGCACCGAGGCGGGCCGGGCGATCGTGCTGGATCTGATCCGGCACTGCGATGTGCTGCTGGAGAATTTCCGGCCCGGGATGCTGGAGAAGTGGGGACTGGGACCGGAGGCGCTCGACGAGGCCAATCCCGACCTGGTGATCACCCGTATCTCCGCCTACGGGCAGACCGGACCGCTGTCGCAGCGGCCGGGCTTCGCCGCGGTCGCCGAGGCGGTCGGCGGGCTGCGCGAACTGGTCGGCGATCCGGATCGGCCGCCGGTGCGGGTGGGCGTCTCGATCGGGGATTCCATCGCGGGGATCTACGCCGCCTTCGGCACGGTCCTGGCGTTGTTCCAGCGCAAGGGGGCCGCGGAGCGAATTCCGTTGCCACAACGCATCATCGATGTCGCGCTCAACGAGTCGATTCTCTCCGTGATGGAGTCGCTGGTTCCCGACTACGAGGCCTACGGCATCAACCGGCAGCGCGTCGGCGGGAGGATGGAAGGGATCGCGCCGAGCAACGCCTACCCGTGCGCCGACGGCACCAGCATCATCATCGGCGGGAACGGCGACGCGATCTTCCGCCGTTATATGCAGGTGATCGAGCGTCCCGATCTCGCCGAGGATCCGGAATTGCAGGACAACGCCGGCCGCTGGCGCCACCGCGACCGCCTCGACGCCGCGATCGGCGAATGGAGTGGGCGCCACACCCGCGACGAGGCGCTGGCGATCCTCGAGCAGGCGGGCATTCCGTGCGGCCCCATCTACACCGCCGCCGATATCGTCGCCGACGAACAGTATCGGGCGCGCAACATGATTCAGCACTTCCCGGTCGATGTCGGCGCCGCCGAACCGAAACAGGTCGCCTTCACCGGCATCGTCCCGGTGATCGGCGAGCGTTCGCTACCCATCCGCACGGTAGGCCCCGACCTGGGTGAACACACCCGCGAGGTGCTGTCGGAACTGCTGGGAATGTCGGACGCCGACATCGACGGCCTGGAGGCGGGATGAGCGACTTCGTGACCACCGCGGGCGCGCTGCGGGATGTGACTCTGCGGGATGGTCTTCAGTTGACCGGCAAGGTGTTGCCGACCGAGCACAAGGTGGAGATCGCTCGCACCCTGCTCGCCCTGGGCGTGCCGGAACTCGAGATCGGCTCGATGGCGCGCCCGGATCTGGTGCCGCCCATGGCCAACTCGATGGATGTCGTGGCCGCGCTGACTCCCGAAGAGCTGCAACGCTGTTGGGTGTGGGTGGCGACGCCGCGGCAGGTCGCGCGTGCGGCCGAGGCGGGGGTGCGGAAGTTCCAGTACTGCCTGTCGGTGTCGGATGCCCACAACAAGGCCAATATCGGCCGCACGGCCGAAGACAGCGTGGCCGCGATGCCCGAGGCGATCCGGCTGACCGAGGAGGTCGGCGGGTCGATTCAGCTGTGTCTGGCAACGTCTTTCACCTGCCCGTTCGACGGACCGGTGGATCCGGAACGGGTGCTGGCGATCGCCGCCGATCCGCGCACCGACGGGGCCGCGGACATCGTGATCGCCGATACGCTGGGCCAGGCATATCCGGCGCAGGTGCACGCGCTGATCGCGGCGGTGCGATCGGGAACTCCGCTGCGCCGCATTCTCTTTCACGGTCACGACACCTGGGGTATGGGTGTCGCCAACTCGCTGGCGGCACTGGCCGCGGGTGCCGATGCGGTGGATGGTTCCCTGGGCGGTCTGGGTGGCTGCCCCTTCGCGCCGGGTGCGAGTGGCAACACCGCCAGCGAGGACATCCTGTTCGCGACGCGCCCCGGCTGGTTCACCCCGGCGGCCCTGGCGACCATGGTCGACCTCACCGAACGGCTGCTGACCGACCTGGGCGAACCCAATCGCTCCCGCACCGCCGAAGGCGCTCGCTCCGAGGCTCGCGCCTTCGAATGGGTTGTGGCCCGGCCGGAATAGGCACGTTCCGGCCCTATCGGCCACCCGGTTCGTCGAGCCCCATACGCGCGGTGATGCCGTCGAGCAGGCACCGTAGTGTCCACACCACGGGGTCGGCCGGGCCGGAGCCGGTGCGGCCGTGGAACCACCGCGTGAAGGCGGGATAGCGGCCCTCTTCCAGGAGCGGCTCCACCAGTGGTTTCGCGGCCCGGGCGAGCTGGTCGTCGGTGGCCAGCCCCACGCGGGTGCGCATGCGTTGCTCCTCCGCCGCTTGCAGGGCGGCGCCGAACAGATGGCCGTCCACCGCACCGGTCAGCAGTGACAGGTCGTCGGCCGACAGACCCAGCGGTTCGAGCATGGCGAAGCGAAAGTCGAAGTAGCGCAGCGCGTTCGGACCCAGCGGCGGGCGGGTGTGGACGAGTTCGCCGAACCACAGGTGCCGTCGGATCACATCCCAGGTGTTCAGCGCCAGATGTTCCAGCGCGTCGCGCCACTGCGCCGTACTCGCCGAGTCCGGGCCCGCCGACAGCGGTACTTCGCCGTAGACGGCGTCGATCATCAGATCGACCAGGCCGTCCTTGCTGCCCACGTAGCGATACAGCGACATCGGCGTGGACGCGCCGACGGCCTGGGCCACCCGGCGCATCGTCAGCGCCCGCGCGCCCTCGGCATCGGCGATCGCCATCCCCGCGCGCAGAATGCCGGCCCGGCTCAGGTTCGTCGTCGGCCGGCCGGGCGGTTCCGGCAGGGACCAGATGAACGGTCCGGGCACTTCCTCGGTCACCGTGCACACCTCCTTGCCGGAATTCAACCATCGGTGTACAACGTACACATGATGTACGACGTACACGCAGACCCGGTCCTGATCGTCGGCGGCGGATTGACCGGCCTGACGGCCGCACTGTTCCTGAAGCATCAGGGCGTGCCGGTGGTGCTGGTCGAACGCCGGACCACCACCTCGGCCCAGCCGAAGGCGCGCCGGATCAATATCCGCACGATGGAACTGTTCCGCCGGATCGGTATCGCCGAGGCGGTCGAGCAGGCGGCCCGTGGACTCTCGGCGCATCAGGCGATGGCGGCGGGCCCCACACTGGCCCGGGCGCAGCGGCTGCCGTTCACATTCCCGGGCGGTCTGCCGGACTGGGATGCGATCACGCCCGCCTCGGCCTGCCTGTGCGCGCAGGATCGGCTGGAACCCGTCCTGCGCGAGCTGGCGCAGGCACGCGGCTGCGATGTCCGCTTCGGGGTCGAATGCGTCGACATCGCCGAGGACGCCACGGGTCTCACCGCGACACTGTGTACGGGCCCGGAACGCGTCGACACCGTGCGAGCGTCGTATCTCGTCGCGGCGGACGGCGCGCACAGCCCGATCCGCGAGCGGCTGAATATCGGCCGCCACGGCCGCGGCACCCTGGGCCGCGCGGTGAACGTGTATTTCCGCGCGGATCTGGCGGAGTTGGTGCGCGGCCGCGAATTCAACCTGTGCCAGATCGAGAACGACCGCATCCCCGGCGCTTTCGCCTCGGTGGACGGTGCCCGGCGATGGATCTTCACCAGTTCGGCAGAGGTCGACCGTCCCGCCGGCCGCTGGCCCGAACTGCTGCGTGAGGCGATCGGAGTCCCTGACATCGATGTCGAAGTGCTGAGCGTCCTGCCCTGGGAGCCCGGAATGTTCATCGCCGACACGTTCCGGTCGGGCCGGGTTTTCCTGGCCGGCGACGCGGCGCACGTGATGCCGCCCTACGCGGCCGCGGGCGCCAATACCGGTATCCAGGACGGCCACAACCTGGCCTGGAAACTGGCGCTGGTGCTGCGTGGCGCGGCGCCGGCACAGTTGCTCGACAGCTACGACAGCGAGCGCCGACCCGTCGGCCGGTACATCGCGGATCAATCCAGTATCCGAACCGCGAATCTGCGCACCATGACTCGCGAATCCACCGACGGCACACCGCTCGCCGACCCGATCGCCCTGATTCTCGGCACCCGCTACCCCGCGGGCGCGTTCATCGACGACGACAGTCCGCACACCATGGACCACCTGGATCTGACCGGGCAGCCGGGCACCCGGCTGCCCCACCGCTACCTCGCCGACGGCCGCTCCACTCTCGATCTGGTCGGAACGACGTTCACACTGCTGATCGGACCGGATTCGCCGGACTGGCAACTCGGCGATCAGGCCGTCGACATCGTCCGCATGGACCGATCATGCTGCGCCACCGTCGGTGCGACACCGACGGGCGCGCTTCTGGTCCGCCCGGACCAGGTGATCGCGTGGCGGGTCCCGGCCGCGCCGGACGATCCCGCCGCCGCCGTGCGCCGTGCTCTGTCCCGAATCCTGAACGGCACCGGCGACGCCATCGATCCGGCAGCCGTGCGCGCCGCCGACTTGACCTCGAGTTGAGTTGAGCTTCTAGGTTGGCTGTAGCCCGAGCGCCCGACGACACAGGAGCCAGCCATGACACACCGTCCCACCCTCGACGACCCGGCGGCCCGCACCACCGCACAGCGGGTGGCCGCCGATTTCGCCGCGGAGCTGCAACGCGCGGGCGAGACCGGCGATGCCGATCTCTACGACCACTCCTTCGCCGCGGATGTGCTGTGGGGCAGCCCGTTCGGCGCCACCGTCGTCGGCTACGACCAGCTCAATCCGATCCACCACCGCCTGATGGCCGGACAGGTGGCACCGCCCTCGACCTTCGAGGTGGTCACCGCGACCACGCCGGCGCCGGGCGTGGTGGTGGCCCAGATCCGCAGGCGGGCAGCCGATCCCGCCGGCTTCTCCGAGACGGCCCTGTACGTGCTGGTGGAACGCGACGGGCGGTGGTGGCTCGCGGCCGCTCAGAACACCCCGTTCGAGCCGGAGAAGTCGGCACTGCGGCGCACCGCCTAGCCGCCGTCACCGCGACGCGTCGAATACGAACCGCGGGAAATCGCCGACCGGCTCGAAACCGATCTCCTGATAGATCTTGTTCGAGGTCGGGTTGGCGAGATCGGCGAACAGGCACACCTGGGAGCCGCTGTCGCGCAGTACTTTCGACACCTGGGCGGTGGCGGCCGCAGCGTACCCGCGGCGGCGGAATTCGGGCGGAGTGTAGACCGGCCCGATGCGGGTCCAGCCGTATGCGCGCCGCTGATGCGCGACCACGGATACCGGCGTACCCGCGTCCTCCCACAGCCACCACTGCCCCGCGACGATCCGATCGGGGACCGCACGCGGGTCGGGACCGATATCCTCCTCGCGCCGCATGCGCTCGGCCCAGCGAACACACTGATCGATGTCGGCGTCGCCGGCGCGGCGGGCGATACCGGGCACGGCGGGGAGCCGCAGTTCCCCGAGGCGATAGAGCCGCGTCGTCCATTGCAACCGAAAGGCATTGCCGGACAGTCGTTGCCAATGGCCGGCGAATTCCGATGCGGAGCGCGGATCTCCCTCGACCGCGACGACGGCGGGGTCCCGGTCGAACAGGGCCGCGGCCACCCCGGGCAGCGCCGGTGCGGGTATATCACCCAGATATGCGCCGTGCCCGGGAGTGTCGAGGGCGACGCCCACCACCGCATCGCCGTCGCAGACCATGGCGAATACCGGTTCGATCGTCATCGCCCCGGCCACACCGTTGCGGACCATGGTGGCAATCACGGTGTGGCGCAGGGGGTCTCGCGCCAGACAGTGCCCGGCGCGGGTGTGGAACTCGAACGGGTCCGTGGTCAGCTCGATCCGCATGCCGACCAACGGTAGGCCCGTCGGAGCACGTCTCCCACCGATTTTTCCCGACGGGGCGACTCTCAGGCCGATGGTTGCCCGTCGGCGCGAAGTTTCAGCAGGACCAGACCGGCGGTGCAGGCCAGAATCAGTCCGGCGACAGTGATTTCGACACGAAGGCCCGCGATGCCGAGCACCGCACCGACCAATCCGCCGAGGAAGATCAACCAGGCCGCGATGCGGGAGGTGATCGTCCAGGCGCTGCGTCCGGATCCGGCGGCAGCCGAATCACCCTGTGACACCGCGCGCGTGGGGGATGTCGAATAAGCTCCCATCACTACTCCTCGATGACGCCCACCGAGACTGTCGAAACGTCCGTTTCGCCCGGCAAATAACACGCGTCTCACATGTAACTTCGCTCACACGGTACGTGCCCGTCACCGAATCTCCACGCGACACGTGCCCCCGACACGCCGAACGTAATTACTTCGTTATGTGAAGCGTTGGCTTTTCACGTTACCGTCCGGTATTTTGCGGACCGACCGGCATGCCTGGCCCCGGGTTGCGACTCTCGGTTACTGTGAGGCCACTCGGAAACAGTTTGAGGGAGCACCACATCCATGGACGACAGGGCGAGCACGGGGGATCGCGTCGATGAAGAGACCCCGGGCCGTCTGAACATGAAGGTCGCGGGGCCCGCAATGGCCGCCGGTGCGGTATCGCTGGGTTTGGTGTTGATCGGCGCGTGCGGGATCGGCCATAAGGACGTCTACGTCGCACCGCCACCGCTCGCCGCGGATCTGCAGGTGGCCACCACGCCGATCACACGCAGCGGCACCACCACCGCCCCCGCGGTGATCATTCCGCCCTCCCCCACCTGGCGCGTCGCGGTGAATACGCCGGCCCGGCGCACCACCTCCGCGACGTCCACCAGCACCACGACCGAGGCCGACCCGAGCTATACGGCGTTCGCACCGCCCGCGCCGACCACCACGACGCAGACTCCCGCCCCGACCACGGAACCGTCCGCCGGCGAACCCTCCGCCGATTCCGAGTCCCCGACGACCACGCGGCCACATCACACGCCGCGCACGGTCGAGGAATCCGAACCTACGACCGATTCCTACCGCGCGCCGACCATCGAGGACGCCGGCAACTGATCGGCACACCGAAAAGGGTGGCGGCCGCGCGGATTAGCGACGACCACCACCCTCACCGGTGTCCCGGCGTGCGGATCAGAGTTCGACCAGGCCGTAGTCCCCGACCCGGCTGCTCAGCACGCCCAGATGTTCGCGCCGGCCACCGAAGGTCTGGTCCACGGCGGTGAGCCGGGCGACGTAGTGGCTGACCGGATATTCGGTGGTGATACCGATTCCACCGTGCATCTGCACCGCTTCCTGCCCGATGTGGCGGGCGCCGCGGCCGACCTGGAGGCGGGCCCGCGACAGCGCGATCGGATCGACCGTGCCCTCGGCCAGCGAGGCGGTCGCGTAGAAGCTCATGCTGCGAGCCAGTTCCATCGCGACGTACATATCGGCGGCGCGCTGGGTCAGGGTCTGGAACTTCGAGAGCGTGACCCCGAACTGCTTGCGCGTCTTGAGATATTCGGTGGTCAGCCGCAGCGCCTCACCCATCGCGCCGATCGATTCCGCGCACAGGCTCGCCTGGGCGGTCGCGATGGCGGTGGCGACGGCCTCGGTGACATCGCCGGCCTCGGCGGCGCCGAGCAGTTCGGCCGGAGCCGAGGCGAATTCGATCTGCGCACCCCGGCGTCCGTCGAACGTGCGGTAGGCGGTGCGGGACACGCCCTCGGCACCGGCGGCCACCAGGAACAGCCGCAGTACACCGTCGGGTCCGACAGCGGTGACGACCAGCTCGTCGGCGCAATCACCGTGCGGCACCCGGCTTTTCACACCGGAGAGCCGATAGCCGTCGCCATCGGCGGCGGCCGTGGTCGCGACCGTGATATCCGGCCAGCGCGAACCGGCCTCCTCGTGCGCGAAGGCCAGCAGCCGGGATCCACCGGCCACCTCCGGCAGAATCCGCTGCCGCTGGTCGGCGGTGCCGAGCGAGGCGATCAGACCGCCGGGCAACAGGACCGCGTCCAGCAAGGGTTCGGGAGCGAGACGGCGGCCGACCTCCTCCATGACGACCATCGTCTCCACGGGCCCGGCGCCGACGCCGCCGTCCTCCTCGCTGAAAGACAGTCCGAGAACACCCAATTCGGCCAGCTGCGACCAGACGTCGCGACTCCAGCCGAGTTCGGTGTCGAGTACCTTCAGCCGGCTCTCCGGGTCGTAGGCACGGGCCAGCAGATCACGCACCGTCTCACCCAGCATGACCTGTTCATCGGTCAGTTCGAAATCCATGGCAGCGCCTCACAATCCGAGGATGGTGGAGGCGATGATGGTGCGCTGCACCTCGTTCGAGCCTCCGTAGATGCTGGTCTTGCGGTAGTTCAGATAGGTGGGTCCGGTGCGCTGCGCCCAGTCCGGCGCGGCGATGTCGTCGGCGCCGACCGGCACCGCGTCCGGGCCCGCCACATCGAGCATCAGCTCGGTGGCCGCCTGCTGCAATTCGGTACCCCGCAACTTCAGCACCGACGACACCGGATTCGGTTTGCCCTCGGCGGAATTGGCCACCACCCGCAACAGCGTCAGTTCGAGCGCCAGCAGTTCGTTCTCCAACTCGGCGACGCGGGCGGCGAAAACCGGATCCTCCAGCAGCGTGCCGGAGCCCGTCGGAATCTGTGCCGCATGCTTTTTCGCGGTGGCGATGACGACCTTGGTGCGGCCCACGCCGGCAATACCCGTGCGCTCGTTGCCGAGCAGGAATTTCGCGTAGGTCCAGCCCGCGTTCTCCTCACCGACCAGTTGATCGGCGGGCACCCGCACGTTTTCGAAAAAGACCTCGTTGACCTCGTGCCGGCCGTCGATCAATTTGATCGGCCGCACGGTGACGCCCGGTGAATTCATATCGAAGAGCAGCATCGAAATACCGGCCTGCTTCTTCGGCGCATTCGGATCGGTGCGCACCAGGCAGAAGATCCAGTCGGCGTACTGGGCCAGCGTCGTCCAGATCTTCTGGCCGTTGACGATATAGGAATCACCGTCGCGCACCGCGGTGGTGCGCAGCGAGGCGAGATCGGATCCGGCGTCGGGCTCGGAGAAGCCCTGGCACCACCAGATGTCGAGGGCGGCGGTCGGCGGCAGGAATCGCTGCTTGAGTTCCTCCGAGCCGAATTGGGCGATGACCGGGCCGATCATGTTCGCGTTGAAGGTCAGCGGCTCGGGCACGCAGGCCAGCTGCATCTCGTCTTCCCAGATATGGCGCTGCATCGAGGTCCAGTCCTGGCCGCCCCACTCCACCGGCCACTTCGGCACCGCGATGCCCTTGGCGTGCAGGAGTTTGTGGGCGGTGACGATGTCCTCGCGGGAGAGCTCCCGGCCGTTTTCGACCTTGTCCCGGATCTCGGCCGGTATCTCGGTCCGAAAGAACGTGCGTAGTTCGTCCCGGAAGGCCACCTCGTCGGGTGACAGGGCAAGTTTCATGGGCATCTCCCACCGTATTTCGTAGGTCCGAATCGAATCTACGCCTCGAATCGAACCGCTCGTCGACCGGATCATAAACGACGAATCGCGCCCGATGCCGCGATCCCGAGTGGTCCGCTTCCGCGGCTCTCAGGAAGGAACCTTTAGGTTGCGGCGAAATGGCCGTACCCTGCGCAATTCGCCATGCACGGATTAAGTTAATCGAAATTCGCATGGGTTCCGACGGTTTCCCCGCCACGGTAAACGCTCTGGGCGAGCCACGCCGGATCGCGGACCGGTTTGCCGTTTCGGCAAGAATTCTTGCCGGATTTCCGGCGCGCCGGTGATTCTGGGCGCAGGTGCCGCCCGGGCGCCCCGAGCGACGAGGAGTCTCATGTCCGCCACATCACCCACCGAGCCCGCGGTGTTCTGGGAGCAGCGGTATCGCGGCAGCGACCGAGTCTGGAGCGGGAATCCGAATCCGTTGCTGGTCCGCGAGACCGCGGAGCTCCGGCCGGGCCGCGCCCTGGATCTGGGCTGCGGCGAAGGCGCCGACGCGGTCTGGCTGGCCGGGCAGGGCTGGCAGGTGACCGGCGTCGACATCTCGCAGACCGCGCTGGAACGCGCCGCGGCCCATGCCGAGCAGGCCGGCGTGAGCGAGCGCGTCTCGTGGGAACGCCACGAACTCGGGCGCACCTTCCCGGACGGCGGCTACGACCTGATCAACGCCCAGTTCCTGCAGTCACCGGTGGCCCTGGATCAGGACGGCGTCCTGCGCCGGGCCGCCGACGCGGTGGCACCCGGCGGCACGCTGCTGATCGTCATGCACGCCGGTTGGCCGACCTGGATGACGCCCGAGGAACATCCGTTCGACGCCATCTTCCCCACCCTCGACGGCGTGCTGCACGCCCTGCGCCTCGGTGCGGAATGGACCGTTCGCACCTGCGAGCCGGTCGAACGCACGCTGACCTCCCCCGACGGCCGCTCCGGCACCCGGGCCGACAACGTCTGGCGCCTCTTCCGCGCCGGTGACTAGCTGCGCGGCTTACGGCGGTCGTATTTGCGCGGACCCTCGCGGCGCGGGCCGCGGCTCAGGGAACGATGCGACGGCGGGCCCTGGTCCAGCTGCAACTGGATGAGGACGCCGCTGATCCTGGTGCGGCGCAACGCGTCCAGGGTCTCCGAGGACAGATCGGCGGGAAGCTCGACCAGGCTGTGGTCGGGGCGGATGCTGATATGGCCGAAGTCGCTGCGACGCAGACCGCCCTCGTTGGCGATGGCACCGACGATCGCGCCGGGGACCACACGGTGCCGTTTGCCGACCGCGATGCGGTAGGTGGCCATCTCCGCGTCGGTGGCGCGATGGCGCTGCGGACCGCCCTCGGGACGACGCTCCCGGTCCTCGCGCGGGGCGCGTTCGCGGCGCGCCGGGCGGATCGGCTCGGGCTCGGCCTCCATGAAGAAGTTGTCCCCGTCGTGGCCACCCACCGCCAGCGCGGCGGCGATATCGGCCAGCGGGATGTTGTGCTCGGCCTCGTAATCCTCGATCAGCTTGCGGAACAGCGCGAGATTCGACGACGACAGATTCTCCGTGATCGCGTCGTGGAATTTGACCACACGCTGGGCGTTCACATCGTCGACGCTGGGCAGCTGCATTTCGGTCAGCGGCTGGCGGGTGGCCCGCTCGATCGCGTCCAGCAGCCGGCGTTCGCGCGGCGCGACGAACAGCAGCGCCTCACCGGTGCGCCCGGCCCGGCCGGTGCGGCCGATGCGGTGCACATAGGACTCGGTGTCGTGCGGTATGTCGTAGTTGACCACATGCGAGATGCGGTCGACGTCGAGCCCGCGCGCGGCCACATCGGTGGCGACCAGGATGTCGAGGGTGCCGGACTTCAACTGGCCGATGGTGCGTTCACGCTGGTTCTGCGCGATGTCGCCGTTGATCGCGGCGGCCGAGTAACCGCGCGCGCGCAACTTCTCGGCCAGCTCCTCGGTGGCCTGCTTGGTGCGCACGAAGATGATCATCGCCTCGAACGGCTCGACCTCGAGAATGCGGGTCAGCGCGTCGAGTTTGCGCTGATGCGAGACGTGCACCCAGCGCTGGGTGATGTTGGTGTTGGTCGAGGTCTTGGACTTGACCGTGATCTCGACCGGATCCTTGAGGTACTGCTTGGAGATCTTGCGGATCACCGACGGCATGGTGGCCGAGAACAGCGCGACCTGCTTCTCCGCGGGAGTATCGCGCAGAATGCGTTCGACGTCCTCCTGGAAACCCATCTTCAGCATCTCGTCGGCCTCGTCGAGCACGAGATACCGCAGCTGGGTCAGATCGAGGGTGCCGCGTTCGAGGTGGTCGATGACCCGGCCCGGTGTACCGACGACGACCTGCGCGCCGCGCCGCAGTCCCTGCAGCTGAACCGCGTAGTTCTGACCGCCGTAGATCGGCAGCACATGGATACCCGGCAGATGTGCCGAATAGCGGCCGAACGCCTCGGCCACCTGGATCGCCAGCTCGCGGGTCGGCGCGAGCACCAGCGCCTGCGGCGGCTTCGGCCGCTTGTCCAGGCCCATCAGAATCGGGATCGCGAAGGCCGCCGTCTTACCGGTACCGGTCTGGGCCAGGCCGACGACGTCGGCGCCGGCGAGCAGCGGCGGAATGGTGGCCGCCTGGATCGGCGACGGAGACTCGTAGCCGACATCGGCGATCGCCGCGAGCAGCCGATCGTCGATGCCGAGGTCGGCGAACGACGGCTCGGTCACGTCGCCGCTGTCGCCGGGGTACCCGGTGGCGGCGTCCGCGGGCCCTTCGTGGTTGCGCTCGTCTGCGCCTTCGGGCCTGTCGCCCCCGCCGCCGGGCACGCTGTCGACCGATGAGTTGTTCATATTGACCAGCAGTTTAATGCCTTGCGGTGGCCGCCCGGACCATCGGGCCAATACGGTGAGACCTATGCAACCGCAGCAGCCGCCCTTGCGCGACGTTCCGGAATCCGCCGAACCCCTGCGGCCCACCGCATCTGCGCCCGCCGAGCCGAATTCTCACGACGGCGCCGGCGCACTCGTGAGTGACGAATCCGACACTGCGGACGCACCCGGAACCGCCCGCCCCGACGCCGGAACCTCCACCGCCGACCCGATCGGCAGCCCCGTCCCGATCGTGATCACCTACTCCACCACCGCGGAGGCCGGGCGGCCCGCTCCCGCGGTGGCCGGTGGACTCGAATCCCGGCCCGCCGCCCGACCCGCACCCGCCCCGGCTCCTGCGCAGGCGGTCGATATCGCGGTCGTGCAATTCGGGCCGTACACCGACAAGGCCGCCAACCTCGCCGCGCTACGCGACCATGTTCGCGCCGCCGCCGAGCACGGGGCGAAAGTCGTTGTCGCACCGGAATATTCGATGTTCGCGGTGAAACGGCTGGACGAACGGGTGGTGGCGGCGGCCGAGCCGATCACCGGCCCGTGGGTGAGCGAATTGCGCGGGCTCGCCGCCGAATTCGGGGTGCACGTGGTCGCCGGCGTCGTCGAGGCGCCGGGCGGGCAGATCACCGACCGCATCTACAACACCCTGATCGCGGCCGGTCCCGATGCCGAGTTCGCGGCGGTCTATCGCAAGGTGCATCTCTACGACGCGTTCGGATTCCGCGAATCGGAGGTGGTCGCACCCGGCCCGATCGAGGATCCCGCCACCTTCACCGTCGACGGCGTCACCTTCGGCCTGCAGACCTGCTTCGACCTGCGCTTCCCGGAGGGCTGCCGCCGGGTGGCCACCGCGGGCGCGCAGGTGTTGCTCCTTCCCGCGCAATGGATTCCGGGACCGGGCAAGCTGGATCAGTGGACCACGCTGCTGCGCGCCCGTGCCATCGAGAACACGGTCTACGTGGCCGCGGCGGACCACTGCGCCCCGCGCGGCGCGGGTGCGTCGATGATCGTGGACCCCTCCGGCAATCTGCTCGCCGAACTCGGTGATGCCCCCGGTATCGCCACCAGCCGCGTCGACCTCGATCACCTGCGGCAGATCCGCACCACCAACCCGAGCCTGAGCCTGCGCCGATTCACGGTCGAGCCATAGACTGGTGGCACCATGATCTATCCGGATCGTCGGTCGGCCGGTCGCACGCTGGGTGAATCGCTGTCGCACCTGCGGGCGTGGCATCCCCTGGTGCTGGGACTGCCGCGCGGCGGGGTGCCGGTCGCGGCCGCGGTGCGCGAGGTCATCGGCGGGGATCTGGATGTGCTGCTCGTCCGGAAACTCGGGGTGCCGTGGCAACCCGAACTGGCGATGGGGGCCATCGGCGAGGACGGGGTCCGGGTCCTCAACGAGGACGTGCTGCGTCAGACCGGCGTGCGAGCCGAACAGATCGCCGCCGTGGAAGAGGCCGAGCGCGCGGAACTGTCGCGCCGGCAGCGCATGGTGCGCGCGCAGGTGCCGCGGGTGCCGATCGGCGATCGCACGGTGGTGATCGTCGACGACGGAATGGCCACGGGCGCGACGGTCGCCGCGGCGTGCCGCGTGGCGCGGTCGCACGGGCCCCGATGGATCACGGTGGCGGTCCCGGTCTCCTCGATCGAGGCGATGGAGCGGCTGCGCGGCCTGGCCCGGGAGACGGTGTGCCCGCTGATTCCGCGCTCCCTCGGCGGAGTCGGCGGGGCGTATCGCGATTTCCATCAACTCGACGACGAGGAGATGCTGGACCTGCTGCCGACCGCGCATCAGCCCGGCGGCTGACGACCCTCGACGGCACGAATCACTCGCTCTCCGAGTCGATCTCGCGCACCCCTTTCCGATGCCGCTGCGCGAGGTCGGCGTAGTAGCCGGGATTGATCTTGACCCAGCCTTCGGCCTGGGTGCCGGCGATGGGACGTTTGACCTCGGCCGGGGCTCCCGCGGCCAGGACCCCCGCGGGGATCTCGGTACCGGGCTGGACCAGCGAGTGCGCGGCGATCATCGAACCGGCGCCGATCGTGGCCATATCGAGTACCGTGCTGCCGTTGCCCACGATCGCCTCCGCGCCGACACTCGCGCCGTGCAAGACCACGCTGTGCGCGATCGTGGCGCCGGGCCCCACCTCGACGGGCACGTCGGGCGGGGTGTGAATCACGGCGTTGTCCTGCACATTCGCCCGTTCGCGGACGATGATCGGCGCGAGGTCGGCGCGCAGCACGGCCCCGTACCAGACCGACGCGTTCGCCTCCACGCGCACATCGCCGATCAGGGTGGCGGTCGGCGCGATGAACGCGGTCGGATCCACCTGGGGCCGTTTACCTTCGAATTCGTAGCAGGGCATGCGTTCTCACCATTCGTTGTCGTCGGCGACCACTCGTTCCGCGGCCGCGACCATCGGGCGCAGTTGCGCGGCAAAGGTTTCCGCGGTGACACCGACGATATCCACGTCCGCACGGGTGCGGACCGCGTAGCGGCCGTCGCCCGCGACGTCGATCCAGCACAGCACGCCCAGCGGGCGCACGCTGTCGTCGGCGCGGCGCGCGGAGACCACGATCTGACCGATGCCGTCGCGGGGCTGTTTGAGCAACCGCCGCATCCGGGCGGTCGTGGAGGGACCGGCGACCGGCACCGTCACCAGATCGCGACTGTCCTCACGCACCCGGTCCAGTGGCGCCGTGCGGCGCGGTTCGCTTCCGGCCGGATACTCCGGCAGCAGCGAGACCACCCGCGCCGCGAGGGAGGCGGAATTTCCGACGAACAGCCGCACGTCGCCACCGCGATCGGCCGCGTCGCCGTGACGCTGGGCCGCGACCACCGTGATGTGGCCGGCGGCCGCGCCGAGCACCCGTACGGGGCGGGCCTCCTCCGCGCCGCATTCGCCGAAGACCTCGACGCATACGGTGGGCCGGGCGAGCAGCCGCAGCGCCGCCTCCAGATCGGGATCCACGGTGCGGTCGCACCACTCGGTCAGCTCCGGCAACTGCGCGGCCCGTTCGGCGCTGTCGCGGGCGGACGATCGCACCGCGAGCGGATACGGGATCCGGTCACCGTCGATCCGTTGCCAGGCCATCGCGAATTGATCGGGTGTCAGCGTCCATTTCACCGCCGCCGGCCCGCCTCGTCCCCCGCCGTCACCGCGCGGTCAGTCATCCTCGGACCATTCGCCCAGCACGGGCGGGGTGGTCGGGTCGAGGATTCCGACCAGTTCGCCACCCGGCTCGGCCGGTTCGAGGAAGGTCGGCTCGTCGTCGAATTCGGAGTAGTAGTCCTCGTCCTCGTCCTCGTCGTCGCGGCGGATCGGCTTCGCCGCCACCGGAGTCGCCGGGCCCGGCCGCACCGCATCGCCCGCGGCGAACGCGCCTCCGGCCAGGCCGCCCACGATGCCCGCACCCATTCCGGACATCGAGTCGGCGCCGGGGTTGCGGTCCTGGTCGTCGTCGCGCTTGGTCGAATCGGAGTTCTGCGCGGCCGTCGCCGGGGTGGTGGCCGACCCGGCGGGACCGACGGCGGCGGCCGCGGGGACCACGCCGCCGGCGGGTGCCGATGCCGCAGGGGCGGGTTGCGCGGTGCTCGGTGGTCTCGGCTGTGTCACAACTGAATTCGAGACCAGCGGCGCCTCGGGAACCGCGGCGGCCGCGAGCGTGCCGTGCACGGGAGTGGGAACCGGGGTGGACGGCTCCGCGAGCGTCGGTACGGCCGCGGCGGGTGCGACGGCCGCGGGACGATCGGTTGCCTGCTGATCACCGCCGGGCCGATCACCACCAGGCCGATCACCGCCGGAACGATCACCACCGGCCGGGTCGTCGGCGGGTGCGGCGGGCCGATCCGCCGCCGCTTCCGGGGCCTGCGGTCCGTCCACCGTCGGCGCCACCCGGGCGCCCGTCGCCCGCCCGATCAGATCCGCACTGCCCCCGCCCGGCGCGGTCGCCTCGTCACCCGGTTGTACGACAGCGGGATTCGGATACATACCGCCGTCGGGAAACGCCGGCACACTGTCGCCGGTGCGCAGGAAGACACCGGCGTAGACCGAATCCATCACCCGCACGGCGTCCTGACGCACGTTCTCGGCGCTCTTCTGCACGGCGACGTTGGCGGTGGCCTGTTTCGGATCCAGCAGCGCCGCTTCCAGATCCGGATGGGCGGTCACCTGCTGCGAGACCGAGGCGCGCAATGTCTCGGCTGCGTCGTTGGCCTGCGCGAGTCGTTGTCCGACAACCGCCATCACGTCGGAGAGCTGCTGGCCCAGTCGTTCGAAGGCGGTCACCGCGTCGGCGGCCAGCTGCGCGGCGCCACCGCGCCAGCCGTCGGCGATGGCGCCACGAATTTCGGTGTGCGCGGACTGGACCGCGTCGGCCATGGCGGCCGCCGAACTCTGCCAGGCCTGGCGGCCCGCGGTGATGATCTCGGGATTCAATTCCTGCACCCCACGCTGGATATCGCGATGGGTGAGGTGGTCGAACATCTCGACCGTCGGGGCGTAATCCGGATCGGTATGTCCCTGCGCCGGCGGTGTCCCGTTGCCGCTGACCCTATGCATGTCCCACCCCCACCGGCTGCGACGGCGCGACGACCACCGGCGGTGGTGCGGCCTTGCCGATCGCCGCGGCGGCATCGGCATCGTGCTGGGCGTAGGCGGCCGCGGCCGCGCGCAGGGTCTGTGCCAATTGCCGTGCGGCATCGGCGTATTCGCGTAACCGATCGACCGCGTCGGCGGCTTTGCCCTCGAAGCCGCGGCGCAGCGAGTGTCCCGACTCGAAACCGCCGAAGCCCGGCAGGGACGTGGCCGCGGCGAGCGTCCGGATCTGCTGCTCGACCTGATCTGCCAGCGACTCGTAGCGGCGCGCGCAGCGCTCGTGGGTGCCGTCGCCGACGAGTACGCCGTCGATCCACAGCTCTCCGTCGTCGACCGCCTGGACCAGCGCACCGACATCGTTGCGCAGATCCCCGGCCTCTTGTGACTGCATCGCGGTCCCCCTTTCTCAACCCACTTCCGCGGCGCCGTGACGACGGTCCGCGACCTCGCGGATCCACTCCGCGATATCGGCGGTGACTGCCGCATGCACCGGCTCGTGCAGCAAATCGTGCCCGGCATCGGTGTACTCGTGCAACCCGACCGACGGGTGCCGGGCCGACCACGCCCGCGCGGCGTCGATCGGTGCGCGACGGTCGTCGACGCCGTGCAGCGCCAGAATCGGCAGTCCGGGCGGGAGGGCGGCGGGCGATTCGACGGCCCGCTTCGGGGTCCCGGTCAGCACCATGCCCGCGCACCCGGACATCTCCGGCAGCGACATCGATGCGAGACAGGTCGCCGCACCGAGCGAGTGGCCCGCCAGGAACAGCGGCGGATCGGGCCGCTCGGCGCGCAACACCCGGACCAGCGCGGCGGCGTCACCCGCGAGTTCGGGCAGCGTTCCCGGCGCCTCCGGATCGCCTTCGCTGAGCCCCTGACCAGCGGTGTCCAGGCACCAGACCTCGACACCGCGTGCGCCCAGGCCGCGCCCGAGCCGATGGTAATGCCCGCTGTGCTGGCCGGTTCCGGGCAGGAACGCCACCAGCGCCACCGGCCGCTGCACCGGCCACCGCCGATAGTGCAGTCGACCGCGGGCACCCTGGAAGTACGGCATCGGCCCATTGTCACGGGCGGGCCGGCCGAGAGCCGTCCCGGCCCGGCGAAGTGAGACCGATGTCCGACACGCCCCCCTCACGCCACGCCGTACGACCTCGAATGATTACGCTGTTGCGCGACTCGGCACGCGAGCGGGCGTCGGCCGCGTGCGGGTGTCCGGACTCAGGAGGGCCGCGATTGATTCTGTTCGGTGATCGTGTCGTGTGCAGCACCCATGACCTGGTGAGGGCAGCGCGCTGCGAATTCGCGCTGCTGCGCGCGCTCGATACCGAACTGGGCCTTGTCCTTTCGCCCGATGCCACTGATTCGGCGCACTTCCCGCTCGGCTCGGACGCACTGCCGGACGAGGTGTTCGACGATGTGTACGCGGCCCTCGGTGCCGGCGTGATCACCATCGATCCGCCGGCCGCCGCCACCGCCTCGGAGTTGCGCGGTGCGCACGACCGCACCGTCGCCGCCCTCGGCACCGACGCGCCGGCGATATTCGGGGCGACGTTCTTCGACGGAACCTTCGCCGCCGGATGCGCCGTTCTCGTCCGCCGCGACGACCCCGCACCGGTGCGCGCGCCGCGGCCCGTGACGCTGCCCGAGATCGGCGCGTCCGGCGAGGCTGGGGCGATGGCCGGCGTCATCGAGGTCGGCGAAGCACCACCGATCCCGAGTACCACCTTCGTACTGTACGTCCGCTCGTCGTCGTCCGATGTGGCGGCGCTCATGGAGGCTGCCGCGTGTGCGCGCCTGGTGCGGGACAACGGGTTCGACGTCGATCCGTGGGTCCGGATCCGGGACGCCGCGGGCGCGGAGCGGATCCACGAACTCGGACCGGCCGAGACCGTCTACGCGGCGCGGCGGATTCGGCTCGCCGCGATCCTCACCGCCAAACAGGACGAACTGCTGCCCGTGCAGTGGGGAGACCGCCGCTACCTCGCCTGCGGGCGATGCGCGAGCTGCACCGCCGAACTGGTGGCCGGGCGCGATCTGCTGCTGGTGGCCGGCATGCGGCCGTCGGTGCGGGCACAGCTGCGTGATGCCGGCATCACCACGGTCGATCGCCTCGCCGCGGCGGATTCGTCGGTGACCGGCGTTGCGGTGCAGACGTTTTCGACGCTGCGCCGGCAGGCCGAACTGCAGTTGCGCCGCGAGCGCACCGGACGCCCGGCCTACGCGGTCACGGATGCGGCCGCCTTCGGTGAGCTGGCCCCGCCCGATGCCGGCGACGTCTTCGTCGCGGTCGCCGGGTCGGCCGTCGGCGTCGGCGTCGCGGCCCGCAGTGCGGACGGCGGCGATGGGGTGTTCCTGTTCCACGCCTTCACCACGCACGATCCGGTGGCGCTGCTCGAATTTCTCGCCGATCGCCAGCAGCACCACCCCGACCTGCGGATCTACCACTTCTGCTCGCCGATCCGGACGCTGCTGGCCGACCTGTGCGCGCGCTGCGGCGCCGACGAGGAGACCGCCGACGATCTACTCGGCGCCCTGCTGGACCTGTATCCGATCGTGCGTTCCGCGCTGCTGATCGGCGCCCGGACCTACGATCTGCCGGAAGTGCTCGGCCTGCTCGACCCCGGCGCGGAACCGATCCGCGCCGACCTCGAATCGTCCTGTGCGGCAATACTGCGCCTGCGCGAGCGACTCTGCGAACTGGCCGCCGAGCACGACATCCAGCCCTGCCCGGTGCCGCGTCGCACCCTCGCCGAACAACCGGCCGCGGTGGAGGCGGCGCTGCGCGAATTCGCCTTCGACTACGACGAAACCCGCAGCGCCGGACAGCAAGCCGCTGCCATGATGGCCGCGGTACTGGGGTACCACCGGCGCGAGCGGCAGCCGCTGCACTGGGCGCACGAGGACCGCCTGCACCGGCCGATCGGCGAATGGGCCGATACGCCAGGCGTTCTCGTCGCGGACTGGGCCAGCGTCGACACCAAATGGCAGCACACCGACGACCGGCCGATGCGGCGCTATCTGAAGCTGACCGGCCGGCTGGGCACCGGTCGCCCGCCGCCGCCGGGCACCGCGGTTCGCACGCTCTACGATTCGCCGGTGCCCGACCTACCGGCCACCCCCGGCCGGCGCGCCACCGCCGCGGCGACGGTGCTCGGTTTCGCCCTCGACGACAACTTCGACGACGTGGTGCGGGTGGAGGAACTGCTGCCGCCGGGGTGTGCCCCCTACGACGAACTGCCCGTCGCCATCGTGCCCGATCCGCCGGGCCGCGACGACAATCTGGAACAGGCGCTGAACGCCGTGGCGCACGATCTGCTGGTCAGCCTGCCGGACGTCCCGCTGACGGCCGCCTTCGACCTGCTGTGCCGGCGACGGCCCCGGCTGCACGGATCGACCGCGCTACCACAGGTTTTCGGCGACTACGCGGCCGCGATCACCGCCGCGGTGCTCGATCTCGACTGCTCGTATCTCGCGGTGCAGGGGCCCTCCGGAACCGGAAAGCTCGACACCACCGCGCGGGTGATCGAGCGGCTGGTCACCCGCTACAAATGGCGCGTCGGTGTGGTGGCGCAGACACATTCGGCCGCCGAGGTGCTGCTCGACGCCGTGGTCCGTGTGGGCGTCCTGCCCGAACTGGTCGCCAAATCGGATGTGCACAGCGTGGCGCCGGAATGGCTGGGCATCGCCGCCGACCGTTATCCGCGCTTCCTCGACAACGCGGTCAACGGTTGCGTGATCGGCGGTCTCACAGCGGATTTCACCGATGCCGAGCAGGTGGCGCCGCAAAGTCTGGATCTGCTGGTGATCGCCGACGCCGGGTATTTCCCGCTGGCGCAGGCGATCGCGGTGGGTGCGTCGGCACGGAATCTGCTGCTGGTCGGCGATCCGGCGCCGTTACCGGGCACCGGCGTGCACCCGGAGCGTGTACACGAATCGGCCCTGGGCCGCATCGTCGGCGACAACCCCACGGTGCCCACGGCTTTCGGTTATTTCCTGGAACGCACCTGGCGCATGCATCCGCAGGTGTGCGGTCCGGTGTCGTCGCTGCGCTACGGCCGCCGGCTGCGCTCCAACGAGACGGTGACCCTCGCCCGCGAACTCGAGGGCGTCGCGCCGGGCGTGCGCGCGGTACCGGTCGAACATCACGGCAACAGCACCGAATCCGCCGAGGAGGCCCGCGAGATCGTCCGTCAGGTCCGGTCCCTACTGGGCCGCACGTGGCGCCAGGGCGTGCTCACCCGGCGGCTGCATCCGCACGACATCCTGGTGGTTACGCCCTATCACGCGCAGGTGGCGCGCATTCGAATGCTGTTGTCGCGGGCCCGGATCGAGGATGTGGTGGTCGGCACCGCCGATCGCTTCCGCGGCCGGGAGGCGGCGGTCGTCCTGATCTCGATGACGACCTCGGCCCCCGCCGACGCACCGCACGGAATGGACGAGCTGCTCTCCCGGCACTGGCTGACCACCGCCGTCTCCCGGGCGATGTGGTCGGCGATCGTCGTCGCCTCGCCGTTGCTCACGGACTATCTGCCCGAGACACCCGAGCAGCTGCCCGATCTGGCCGCCTACCTCGAACTGACCGGGCGCGGCTAGCCGAAGTTGCGGCCCTCGCCCCGATACGTCGGCACTGTGGTGCGCCGGTCGTCGGCATCGACGACGTGGATGGCGTCGAACCGTTCGCACAGCTCACCGGCCTTGGCGTGGCGCATCCACACGCGGTCCCCGACGGCCAGGTCCGCGGCGCCCGTGAACGGCGTCTGCACCTCCCCGGCCCCCTCGGTGCCGATCAATCGTAAACCCTTGGGCCACACCGGCTTCGGTACGCGCGACGCACCGGCCGGACCCGAGGCGATATAACCGCCCGCAAACACGGTGGCGATATCGGCGGCCGGGCGGCGCAGCACGGGCAGCGCGAAATACAGCGCCGGACGGGGTGTGAACGCGCGATATCCGTCGAACAGCGTCGGCACGTAGAGTCCGGATCCGGCGGTCACCTCGGTGACCTCGGGCGCTGCCACACTGACCTCGATCGACCCGCTGCCGCCGCTGTTGACGATCTCGAGTTCACCGGCCACCGCACGCACGGCCTCCAGCACCTGCGTACGGCGCGTGCCGATTTCGGCCGCGGAGAGCCGCTTGACCAGCCGCACCGCGGGATTGGTGTCGGGCAGCCCGGCGATCTGGGCCTCGTAGGTCATCACACCCACGACCCGGAACCCCCGCTCGCGCGCGACCCGGGCCAGCCGCTCGGCCTGTTCGGGCGTCCGGATCGGCGATCGGCGCACGCCCAGGTGCAGCGGGCCGACTCGCAACGAGGCATCGACGTCCAGGCACACGCGCGGGCTGATTCCGGCGCCGCCGACCGCGGCGCGAATCAGATCCAGCTGCGCGACGTCGTCGACCATCAGCGTGATCGAGTCGAGCAGGGTGGCGTCGGCGCCCAAGTCGGCCAGTGCGGCGCGATCGACGCTCGGATAGCCGAGCAGAATGTCGCGCGCCCCGTGGCCGGCCAGCCACAGCGCCTCGCGCAACGAATAGGACATGATGCCGGCGAATCCGCCGCGGCCGGTGAGCTGGGGTCCGAGTACTTCCTCGAGGACCGCACGGCAGCGCACCGATTTACTGGCCACCCGGATCGGCACGCCGCGGGCCCGGCGCACCAGGTCCGCCGCGTTGGCGCGCAGCGCGCTCAGGTCCAGTGCGGCCAGGGGCGGGTCGAGGTCCGCGGTGGCGGCGTGCAGGTCGGCGATGGGCGACGCGTGTGTCACCACATCAGCCAATCACGAAACTGGTCACACGTCCAGGAAGAGTGGGCGCGTCGTTATCGATCGACCGCCTTGGTGATGAGGGTCGAGACCAGATCGTCCAGCACCACGAGCGTGGTCTCGTCGTCACCGTCGGCGAGCCAGCGCAGCACCGCACCCTGGATCACGGCCAGCACATACGCCGAGATCGCCGTGACCGGCTCGATCCACTGGGTGTTCGAGCGCTCGGCACAGGCGTCCAGCGCCGCACCGACCTCGGCGTCCAGATCGCGCAGCCACTCCGTCGCCGAGAGCCCGGAACAGTCGGCCTCCCCCTCCCAGCGGCGACGTAAGGCGCTGATCGTGAGATCGAGCGTGTGCACCTGCCGTTGCGGCGTGGCCCGGATAGCCGACCACATCGCACTCACACCGGCGTGCAGCACCACCCGCAACGCGCGCGTGCCCGTGCAATCGCAGGCGGCCGACGCGGCGTCGATGGCCTCCTGCACGATCGGCCGCGGCCGAACCTGAATCATCTCTCCACTAGCGCTCAACGACGACTCCCTCGGCGAAAGAACTCGCGCACCTCGCCTGCGCGGCTCGCTCAACGGGCATCCGATCCGCGGTGATCTCTTCCGAGCTCTACCTCGGGCGACCCGTTCAACATCAGTCAATGTTAGAGGGTTTTCGGGGATCGCGACCAGGTTCGATAGGCCGTTCCGTACTGAAAGATTGTTTTGTTACCTCCCCGACACACCTCCCGCGGTGGTTCGGCGGCGGATCCGCCACGGTCAGCGCGGGCGGCGCGCGGGCGCAAACGCCCAGAACTCTACGGCCTCCCGGCCGGAATCGTTATATCGATGTGGGCGAGCACACAGGTGACCCAACGCCACCCCACCGCCGCGAACCCGCCGATAACCTGGAGTCGTGACAACGGTGCGCCCCGATCATCTCCACATTCCCGGCACCTTCAACTACCGCGACGTCGGCGGATTGCGCACGGCGAGCGGGTCCAGGATTCGCAGCGGAGTTCTGCTCCGGTCGGCCCAGCTGTGCCGGCTGGACGAACGCGGACACGACATCCTGCGCCGGCTCGGCGTCGCCACCGTGCACGATCTGCGCGGCCCCGGCGAGGCAGACCGGATGGGCGTCGACATCCTTCCCGACGGCGTGCGCCTGGAAATGACCCCGTTCCACTCCGGCGTCGGCGCCGCCCGCGCCCCGCACGAGGCCCCGCAGGAACCGGCACTGCCACCACACGAGGCAGCGGCGCGCGACGACGGCTCGTCGACCGGCCGCCATCTCGATCTGCTCGAGGTCTACGCCGAATTCCCCTCGATGCCGGAGGCGGGCGTCGCGATCACCGCCATGGCACGGTCGCTGGCCCGCGGCGACGGCGCGGTGCTGGTGCACTGCGCGGCCGGTAAGGACCGCACCGGCTGGGCGGTCGCCACCCTGCTGCGCGCCGTCGGCGTCACCGAGGACGACGTGCTGGCCGACTACCTGCTCAGCAACGAGGCGGTCGAATCGCTCGCTGCCGACATCGCGCGCAATGCCGGCGAGCCGCTGCCGCCCGCGTTGCTGGGGGTGAGCATCGAATACCTCGCCGCCGGCACCGAGGCCATGCATCGCCGCTACGGCACCATCGACGGCTATCTCGAGTCCATCGGCATCACGCCGCAGCTGCGGGCCGCCCTGCACACCCGCCTGCTGGAGTGAACCGGTACCGGCACATCGCATGGGCTATCCGGTGCGGTGGACCAGTCCGTCGGTATCGATGCTGACCTGATTTCCGGTGTGGAACCAGCTGCCCGTGAACCGCGATTCGGTGGTCTGCGGGTCGTTCCAGTAACGCGGGGTGATATTCGGTCCGCGACAGAGCAATTCGCCGCTGCCGACCTCGGCCCGCGGCCCCCACAGCGCCAGTTCCGTACCGCCGAACGGGAATCCGAGAACGTCGCGGCCGGGTGTCGTGCCGCTGTCCACCAGCGCGAGTCCGATACCGCTGGTTTCGGTCGCACCCCAGACCGACCACTGCCGGGCCAGCGGGAACACCTCGCGCAGCGCCTCGGCGACGATTTCCGCGGTGCCGGCGTCGGTCGCGGCCAGTTCGGCGCGATGGCCCGCACTGCACACCTGGCGCACGCCCTCCGCCCGCAATCCGGCGAGTTCGGGCAGCAGGCCCGCGAAGATGCGCGGCGTCGCGGCCACCATATCGATGCGTTCGGCGACGATCGTCTCGGCGATCATGGCGGGGTCCGGGGCGAGGACGACCGTGCCGCCCACGGCGAAGGTCGGCAGCAGTTGATCGACGCAGCCGCTCGCGTGGGCCAGCGGGCTCAGGACCAGATTGCGCAATCCCTCGGTCGGCAGATCGAAGGCTCCCACCACCGAACGCACCGCCGACAGCAGATTCTCGTTGGTCAGCTCGACACCGCGCGGACCGCCCGGCGCCTCCGAAAAACCCTGGCCCGCAGCGCCGCTGGTGTAGCACAGCAGGGCGAGCTCGCTCAGCGAGGCGCCGTCGTCGATGAAGGCCGCACCGTCGGGGAAGTCGGCGTAACCGGCTTCGGCGCCGCCGCCGTCGAGAACGAAATCCGCGCAGCTGTCCGCGATCACCTGGGCGGCGACGGCATCGGGCAGTCCGTCGTGCACCAGCACCGGCACCGCACCGGACAGCAGGGCGCCGAGGAAGGCCTGCACCCAGCGCGCACCCACCGGCATCCGCACGGCAACCCGGTCGCCGTAGCCGATTCCGTGTTCCTGCAGCCCGCCGGCGATCCGGGAAGCGGCATGCCACAGCTGCCGGTAGGTCAGCCGCGGCCCGCCGATTTCGACGACCGCTTCCCGGGCCGAGAACGCGTGGACCTGCACATCGAGTAGTTCGGTGAGGGCCGGATTGAGATTTCCGTACCGCAGCACGCCGTCGGCTCCGCGAGCAAGAGGGTTGCCGCACCACGGATTTCGCGTCTGCGGATATTCGATCAGAAGCTGCGTCATCAAGTCCCTCCGGATGCCTCGATCAACAGGCATCTGTGACTATATGACGCAGATCACAATCATGGGGCGTTAGGCGACAAAGATGTCCGAGCGATCACCGCCCGATGTAGCTCGCCTTTCCCGGGCCCACCTCGAGGAAGCTGCGCACCGCACCCCGCAAATCCTCGGTGTCGAACAGTTCGCCGGAGACCTTGGGCGTCACCGAATCGGCATGTTCGACGCCGCCGGACCGCCAGGCCTCGATGATCTGCTTGGTGGCCGCGTGCGCCCGAGTCGGGCCGTCGGCGAGGCGGGCGGCCAGTGCCCGGGCCGCGGCGTCGACATCCTCGTGCACCGCGTTGACCACACCCCAGTCGGCCAGGGTGGCCGCGTCGTACAGGTCGCCGGTCATGACCAGTTCGCGGGCCCGGCCGGAACCGGCGCGCTCGGCCAGTCGCTGCGGGCCGCCCATCGACGGCGTCAGGCCCACGACCGTCTCCACCAGCCCGAACTTGGCCTTCGGCCCGGCCAGCAGGATGTCGCAGGCCAGCGAGATCTCGAAGGCGGCGGTCAGGGTAAGTCCGTGCGCGGCGAAGACCACCGGGCACGGCAGCGCCTCGACCGGGTGGATGATGCTCCGGAACAGGCGCTGCCACAGCTCGGCGCCCTGATCCACGCTCAATCCGTCGAATTCGTGGACGTCGACGCCACCGGAGACGACCTTGCCCTCGGCGCGGATCAGCAGCGCGCGCGGCGGGTTCGCGGTCAGCTCGGCGAGATCGGCGGCGAGCGATCCCAGCAGCGCCGAATCGAACAGGTTCAACGGCGGATGGTCGATGGTGATGATCGCGAGCTGGGCGCCGGCCTCGGTCTCGGTCCGCTCCAACCGGGTGGGTTTCGAATCGCTCATCGGCCGAATCTATCCAGAAGGGGACGTAACCGGTACCCCGGCCGCCGGTCTGCCAGACTGGTGCGGTGGATACCTCGCCGACCGAGCACGCCGGTTCGAACACCGCGACCTATGTCGAGCCCGGCGAATTCAAGCGCGACACCAACTACATCACCACCCGGATCACCGCCGACGGCCGCGACGGCTATCCCGTCGAACCGCAGCGCTATCGGCTGATCGCGGCGCGGGCCTGCCCGTGGGCCAATCGCACCCTGATCGTGCGGCGGCTGCTCGGTCTGGAACAGGTGATCTCGCTGGGATTGTGCGGGCCGACCCACGACAAACGCAGCTGGACCTTCGACCTCGATCCGGGCGAGGTGGATCCGGTACTGGGCATCCACTTCCTGCGCGATGCCTACCTCGCGCGCGATCCGGAGTATCCGCGCGGGATCACGGTCCCGGCGGTGGTGGACGTGCCGACCGGACAGGTGGCCACCAACGACTACCCGCAGATCACGCTCGATTTCTCCACCGAATGGACGCAGTTCCATCGGCCGGGCGCGCCGCAGCTGTATCCCGAACCCCTGCGCGCCGAGATCGATCAGGTGAATCGGCGCGTCTACACCGAGGTCAACAACGGCGTCTACCGCTGCGGCTTCGCCGGCAGCCAGGACGCCTATGACGCCGCCTACGACCGGCTGTTCACCGCGCTGGACTGGCTGTCGGAACGGTTGAGCGAGCAGCGCTATCTGGTCGGCGACACCATCACCGAGGCCGATGTGCGGCTGTTCACCACGCTGGTGCGGTTCGACCCGGTGTATCACGGCCATTTCAAGTGCAATCGGAACAAGCTGACCGAACAGCCGGTGCTGTGGGCGTACGCCCGAGACCTGTTCCAGACTCCCGGCTTCGGCGATACCGTCGATTTCACCCAGATCAAGCGGCACTACTACGTCGTGCACAGCGATATCAATCCGACCGGGATCGTGCCGAAGGGCCCGGAACTGTCGGGCTGGCTCACCCCGCACGGTCGAGAAGCGTTGGGCGGCAAGCCCTTCGGCGACGGCACCCCGCCTCCGCCGCCCCTGCCCGCGGAACGCGTTCCGGCCGCCGACCGGGTCTGAGCGTCACCGGTCGCGGAGGCGGCCGGTCCGCCTCCGGATCGGATCGTCGTTTCGTTATGCGGTGGTTCCCGCGTAGGTGCCGAAGCTCCAGAACACACCCTCGGGATCGCGGCAGGTGAACCCGCGCGAGCCGTAGTCCTCGTCGCGGAGTCCGCGCACGATGGTCGCGCCGGCGTCGCGGGCGCGTTGGAAGAGGGCGTCGGGATCGTCGACGACGATGTACACCGAGCCGGTCCCCGGCGGCTGCTCGCAGAGCGCGGAATCGTCGCGCTGCGAACCGAGCATGATCCCGCCGCCCCCGGGCCAGCCGAGTTCGGCGTGCTGGACCACGTCGCCGGCGCCGTAGCGGGCGACTTCGACGAAGCCGAAGGCGCGCTGCAGGAAGTCGATCGCCGCCGGGGCGTCACGGTAGATGAACGTCGGCCACAGCGGAGCCGACGTCGTCGCGGTTTCGGTCGTTGCGGTATGGGTTGTTTCGGTCATGCTCCCAGCCTTTCTCGCTCGGCACCCCGTCGTCTTGGACGAATGGGAACACCTCGCGGGCACGCCACACCGAGGGCGGGCAACCGGCCGATTCGCGCCATTCGCGGGCCATATGGGCCTGGTCGTAGTAGCCGGTCGCGGCGGCCACCTCGGCGATGCTCACCTCGGGGCGGCGCAACAGACGATGGGAGACCTCGAACCGGGTCAACCGCGCGGCCTCCTTCGGCGTGATGCCGAATTCAGCGGTGAATCGCGCGGCCAGATGCCTTCTGCTCCAGCCGATGTCGTGCGCCACCCGGGCGACCGCGGGTGCGCCCGCGGGGTCGGTCAGCAGCCGCCAGGCCCGGCGGAGATTGGCGTCCATCTCGAGCCGGCGCGGATCCAGCGCGGCGACCCGCGCGCAGAGGATCTCGTCCAGCACCGCGAACCGCGCCCGCCAGTCGGTGGTCGCGGCGATCCGCTCACGCACCCGCTCGGCGTCGGACCCGAGCAGATCCGACAGGTCGACGATCCACTCCCCCAGCTCACCGGCGGGAATTCCGAACAGTGCCCGCGCACCCAGCGGTGTGACCGCCAATTGGATGCCGTGCTGGTAGCCGTTGTGCGCGATCAGGGTCGGTCGCAGCGTCAATCCGCCGGCCAGCGCGTCCCAGCGGCCGCCGGCCTGATCGGGATGGGAGGACACCGGCACATCGATCGGCTCGTCGATGGTGAGGATCACGGTGATCGTGGTACTCGGCATACCGACGTGCACGCCCGGGTCGAAGCCGTGCAGCAGATAGCCGTCGTAGCGGCCGAGGTAGGGCCGCAACGACGGGGCCGGCAACCGGCGCGCTCCCGCGGAGACACCACTCATCTCCTCCACGGTAGGCGTCGCGCGGGCTCGGCGGAACCGGACCCGGGTGCGATTCGTTGCACGGTCGACGGCCGTATCGGCCACCGTCGCCGACTTCGTCCGCGGCCGTCGGACCGGCACCACTAGAGTTTGTGCCGACCGGACGAGAGGGGTGCGTTACCGATGTTCGACAGCGGCGTGGAAAAGGCCGTGCGGTCACTGCTGGACAACGGGGCACAAGTGCAGGCTCCCGCGGTCGCCAAGTACGTCGACCGGTTCCGCCGAGCCCATCCGGACGAAAGTCCGGCCCAGATCCTCGACCGGCTGGAGAAGATCTATCTCACGACCGTGACCGGCAGCGGCACCGCGGTCGGCGCCACCGCCGCCGTCCCGGGTGTCGGCACCCTGACCTCGCTCGCGGCGATGAGCGCGGAAACCACCTTCTTCATCGAGGCCTCGGCCGTTTTCACCCTCGCCGTCGCCGCCGTGCACGGCATCGCCCCCGAGGACAAGGAACGCCGGCGCGCGCTGGTGCTGGCGGTGGTGCTCGGTGAGAGCGGTATGGAGATCGTGCAGCAGAGCGTGGGCCATTCGGCCAAGAACTGGGGCACCCTGCTGGCGGAGCGGATACCGGGCATCAAGGGGATGAACGAGTCACTGATGAAGCGATTCGTCGTCCAGTTCATCACCAAACGCAGCATGCTCATGTTCGGCAAGGTGCTGCCGGCCGGAATCGGCGCGGCCATCGGCGGATTCGGTAACCGGGCCCTGGGGAAGAATGTGATCGCCAACGCGCACAAGGCGTTCGGGCCCGCTCCGATGCGGTGGTCCGGCGGTACCGCGCGCGGCACCGTGATCGACGCGGATCCGCTTCCCGCACTGGGTAATCCGGACGGCACGGCCTCCGGTTCGACGGCCGAGCAGCGATGAGCGCGGCCCGCTCGCTCGCCGTCTCGATCAGCGGACTGCACAAGCAGTTCGAGGGGCTCGTGGCCCTGCGCGACGTCTCGTTCACCGTTCCGGCCGGCACCACCGCGGCCCTGGTCGGCCCACCCGGATCCGGGAAATCCACGCTCATCGACATTCTGCTCGGATTGCTGCGCGCGGATTCCGGTATCGCCGAGGCTCCGGGCGGCGGCGGGATCGGCGCGGTGCTGCAACCGCGCGGTCTGCATCCGGCCCGGACCGTGCGAGCCCAGCTGCGGGTCTACGCGGCGGCGGCCGGTGTGGACGACGATCGGGTGGACGCGATGCTCGCGACCCTGCGCCTCGGCGAGGCCGCCACGACGCGGGTGCGGGATGTCTCCGAAGGCCTGCGCACGCGGCTCGCCCTGGCGCAGGCACTGCTCGCGCAGCCCCGCCTGCTGGTACTCGACGATCCGTTCGACGGCCTCGAAACGGTCGAGCGGGCATGGCTTTTCGATTATCTGCGGGCTCACGCCCGCCGTGGTGGGACCACGCTTTTCACCTCGCAGAGCCTGGCCGCGGCCGTGCCGGTATGCGATCAGGTCATCGTGCTCTCGGCCGGTTCGGTGGCCTATCAGGGCAGTCCGCGGCGGCTGCGGCGCAACCACCCGGATCGGCTGGTGGTCGCGGCGTCGAGTCCGATCGCGCTGGCCACGACGCTGGCCGCGCAGGGTTTCACCGACGCGGTCATGCGCAGTGACGGCAGGCTCGCCGTCGCCGACGCGTCGCGCACCGAGATCGAGGCCGCCGCGGCGCTGGCTCGGGTTCACCTGGGCGAGGTGGTGGCCGAACCCGTCCATCCGGATCGGGTCCTGGCCATCCTCACCAAATCGTCCGCGCCCCCGGCCTATCCCGCCCCCGCCCCCGCCCCTGCGACCATGTACGGAACGCGATGATGCTGCCGACCCTGCCCACCGTTCCCGCCGAGGTGAGCCGGGCGGCGACCGCCGAACTCCGCAAGATCACCGCGGTGCGCTCGGGATGGCTGCTGCCCCCGGTGCTCGCGGCCGTCGCCTTCGTCGTCGCCTCGGCGTCAGCGGTGCGCGGCTCGGGTCCGCAACCGCACGAGGCGCTGGCGACCGGGACGGCGACCGTCGGTCTGTATCTGGCGATCGCGGTGGCGGTGGGGGCGGCGGCGATCGGCGGCGCGGTCACCGCGGGTGACGAATACCGCTACCGCAGCATGGGACTCACCGCCCTGTTCACACCCGACCGAGATGTGCTCTTCGGCGCGAAAGCCGGTGTGGCCGCGGCCTATTCGCTGGTGCTCGCGGCGTGCGCGGAGGTCGGCGCGGCGGTGGGCCTGCTGGCGTTCGGGCGGCACACCGTCGAATTCGGCTGGCGACTGGTCGGAGTATTCGGCGGTGGCCTGCTCGCGGCGGTGTGCTGGGGCGTGATCGGCGTGAGCCTGGGGTTGCTGGTGCGATCGCCGAATCTGGCCGTGATCGCGATGGCAGGATGGTTGTTCATCCTGGAACCGCTGATCTGGCTGGTCGCCAAGGGCGCGGGAATCGCGGGCGTCGTGGTGCTGCTGCCGGGTTCGGCCACCATCGGCTCGGTCGCGGTCGGTTCCTTCCCGGAGAGTCCGTTCCTGCCGCCCAATGCGGCCTCGGCCGTGGTACTGGTGATCTGGGCCGTCGCCGCCGGGGCGGCCGGCTGG
>NZ_BAFW01000201.1 GCF_000308535.1 Nocardia cerradoensis NBRC 101014
ACGATCACCGCTGCCGCACCCGCGTCCACCAGCGCGGCGGCCGCCGCGGCCGCCTCGTCGGTCGTGGCCGGATGCGCGCCGGTCAGTGCCGCGAGTTCGTCGAGGTCCGGCATCAGGATCACCCCGGGCACCCGGGCGGCGGCCTCGAGGGCGAGACCGTCCACATCGCAGATCACCGGTACTCCGGCGTCGATGCCGATGCGGGCCAAATCGGCGGGCAGCGACGCGCGTACGCCGCCGGGCAGCGATCCGGAGACGACGATGCCGCCGGCCTCACCCACCAGCCCGCCCACCCGCACCAGCAGTTGATCCACCGCATCCGGATTGGTGAGTCGCGCCCCCGGCTCCCACAGCGAGGTCGCCGAACCGTCGTGGCATTCGCTGATCACGACGGTGCGGCGCACCCACGGCAACGCGTGCACGAAATCCACCGGCAGTTCCCGTTCGGCGGCCGCGGAGAACGTGTGATCGGCGAAACCCGTTGCCCGCGAATATTTCCCGATCTGATTGAGCACGCGGGTGACATTGATGCCCTTACCGCCGACACGCTGCTCGACGGACGAAACCCGATGCGCCCGTCCGGGTTCGAAGTTCTCGACGCGATAGGTCATATCGTAGGCCGGGTTCAGCGTCACGGTCAGAATCACCTCAACCACTGTCCTCGCCGCAGCACCGCGCGCAACTCCAGATCCGAATCCACGACCAGCACGTCGGCGGACATCCCCGGCCGCAGATCACCGACCGCCGTCGCGCCGATCGCGGCCGCCGGTGTCGCCGTCGCCGCGCGCACCGCGTCGACCGGATCCACGCCGCATTCGTGCACCGCCCAGCGCAGGCACTGCAACTGGGTCGCGGTCCCTCCGGCCAGCGCACCGCCCGGCACCCGCGCCACCCCCGCCTCCACCCGGACCGCCTGCGGCCCGAGGCGGTAGTCGCCGTCGGGCAGGCCCGCTGCCTGCATGGCATCGGTCACCAGCGCCACGCGGTGCGGAGCGGTCGCGAAAACCAGTGCCGCGAAACCGGATTCGATGTGCACGCCGTCTCCGATCATCTCCACCACCACATCTCCCGCAGCGGCGGCCACCAGCGCGGCGGCGACCGGGCCGGGCGCGCGATGATGCAGCGGCGCCATCGTATTGGCCAGATGTGTGACGAGCGTCCCGGATCCGCTGGGCGCCAGCGCTTCCCGGAACCGCTCGTAACCGGCATCGGTATGGCCGAGCGCCACCACCACGCCGTGCTCGGCGAGTTGCCCGGCGGCCGCGGCGAATCCGGGGCGTTCGGGCGCCAGCGTCATCACGCGCAGATACCCGCCCGCGGCGTCGAGCAGGCGCCGGATCAGGTCCGGATCAGGATCCAGAAGATAGCGGGGATCCTGTGCCCCACAGCGTTTTTCGGACAGGAACGGTCCTTCGACGTGAATTCCGGCGATCTCACCGCTCGCGGCCACCTCGCGCAACGCCGCGACCTGGGCCACCATCGTGTCGGGTGCGGCGGTCACGATGCTCGCCAGTACCGTCGTGGCTCCCTGCCGATGATGATAGCGCGCCGCCGCGCGGGCCTGTTCGGGATCGGTGGTGTCGAATCGGTGGCCGAAGCCGCCGTGGTTGTGGATGTCGACCAGACCGGGCAGCAATGTGCCGAGATGTGCAGGCGGTTCGGCGCCCCGATTCCCGAACGTCCATTGCGCGAGGGGCCGCACCGCTTCGATGCGCCCGTCCAGCACCTCGATCACCGCATCGTCGATGATCCCGGTCGAGGTGACCACGCGGCCGCGAAGCACCGGCTGTCCGTCGTTCATTCCAGGCCACCCAGCCGGGCGTACCGGGCCGCGCCGACGAGCCCGGCCCGCGCGCCGAAGGCGCCGGCGACGACCTCGGGCACCGGCGCCACCCGCACCAGCCGCTCCAGTCGGGCGCGCAGTCCGTCGATCAGCACCGGCCCGGCGCCCGCCAGTCCGCCGCCGATCACGACGCGCTGCGGGCAGACCGCGTGCACGACGCCCAGCAGTCCGTCGGCCAGTGCGTCGATCGCGTCGGCGATCACCGCCCGGGCGTGCGCGTCGTCCGGCGCGATCGCGAAAACCGCTTCGGCGCTGTCGATGTCGCGACCGGTGCGCTCGCGGTAGGCCCGTGCGATCGACGGGCCGGAGGCCACGGTTTCCACACAGCCGATATTCCCGCACGAACACCGCCGCCCGTCGCGACGCACCGGAATATGCCCGTATTCACCGGCTTGCCCGGCGCCACCGCGCACGAGCCGGCCCCCGACGATCAACGCCCCGCTGATTCCGGTGCCGAGATTCACCACCAGCACGTCGTCGGCGCCGCGCCCGGCGCCCAGGCGCCACTCCGCCCAGCCGGCCACGGCCACATCGTGTTCGATCAGCACCGGAAATCCCCACCGGTCCTGGAAGCGGCTGCCCACCTTCACCTCACGCCAGCCGATATTGCTGCTGAACACCGCCACCGACCGTGCGGCGTCCACGATGCCCGGCAGCGCGATCGCCCCGCGCCGCACGCCGGCCCGCGTACCGGAGGACACCTCGCTCAGTAATCGGTCGCCGAGTTCGGCCATGGCGTCGAACGCCCGCTCGCCGGGCGGGGTGGGCACCGTCGCGGCGGCGGCGATCCGACCGTCGGCATCGCTGATCTCCGCTTTGATCGTGGTACCGCCGACATCCATGGCGAGGACCGGATCGAGCTTCCCGGCTTCCCTCATCGCAGGATCACCGAGCGCCGGAGTCCGCGCGGATGATCGGGATCCACCCCCAGATCCGCGGCCCGCAGCAGGCACAGCCGATGCACACGCACCAGCTCGGCCATCGGATCGATATCGCGATGTTCGAAATGGGCGCCGGTAGCGAGTATTTCGTCGCGGAGCCCGGCGACGACGGGTCCCAGCGCCCATACCGCACGTCCGGGAGCCGCAATGCTGATGGGGCCGTGCCGATATTCGTTCGCGAGATATCCTTCCGTCCAGGCTCGGCAGGATTCCCGCAGTTTCAACCCCGCCTCGTGCGCCAGTGCCGCGGCGAAACCCGTTCCCACGAAGGTGATCTGCTCCGCCTGCCGGAGCGCGGCCGGCGCACTCGACTCGGCGGATTCGGCCAGGACCGCGCGGGCCTGTTCGATCGCCGGCGCGAGATCCTCGCCCAGATGCCACCGCAGAATCGCGAGAGCCGTTGTCGCGAAACGGGTTTGGACCACCGACCGCTCGTCGACCGCGTCGACCGGAATCGGATCGGCGAGCTCGAGGACCGGGGTACCCGGGCTGGAGCAGATCACGGTACGCGCCGCCGCGGCAGGCATCGCCCGCATCGCGTCGACCACCTCGGTGGTGGTGCCGGAACGGCAGATCACCAGATAGCGGTCGTATGCACGCCCGGTTCGCACCGCACTGGCCGGCCAGGCATCGGTGAGACCGTGCCCGGCCGACTCCCGGAGTTCGGCGATCGCACTCGCCATGAAATAGGAGGTGCCGCAGCCGACGACCGCCACCCGCTCACCCGGGTTCGGTAACAGCGTTCGGTGCTCTGCCGCGACCTCCGCCGCCCATACCCAATCGTCGGGCTGGGTGGCCACCTCGGCGGCCAGATGGGGCCGGGGCGGATGCGTGCGATCAGAGCTCTCGGTGGAGGGCGGCACGGTCTCAGAATCGGACCCCGATTCGATCATGTCAACTAGATTGGACGAGCCGGACCGGTCACCCCCTCCGGCATCCACCGATGTCCCGCGAATGCCGCAGGTGACGGTTGTCCGAAGGAAAAGGTTGACGCTGGTGTCCGGTCGGCCGCGCGTTCCGTTCGCGCTCGCCACGCTTCTCGTGGTGCTGTCGACGGCCGTCGCCGCATGCGGTTTCCGGGGCCGCAGCGCCGACGATTCCGATCCGAACGCGCTGGCGCTGCTGGTGCCCGCCTACAGCGACGCGACCCGTGCGGAGTGGAGCACGATCATCGCGAACTTCCGCGCGCAGAATCCGGCGATCACGATCCATCTCCAGGTCGAATCGTGGGATTCGATCAACGAGGTGGTCCGCACAGATCTGCAGTCGGTGACCACCACCCCCGACATTCTCGGCATCGATGCCTACTCCGCCTATGCCACCGACGACATGCTCTATGCGGCAACCGATATCGCCGATCCGGCGGTACTGCACGACATCGATCCCGGTTTCGCGCGCAACGCCTCCATCGACGGAACCCAGTGGGCGCTACCGCTGTTCGCCTCGACGCGCACGCTGTTCTACAACACCGATCTGTTCGCCCGCGCCGGCATCCCGGGCCCGCCGCGGACCTGGTCCGAACTTCGGGAGGACGCGCACCGCGTCCAGGCCCTCGGCGGCGGCATCTCGGGGTACGGCCTGCCACTGGGCAGTGAGGAAGCACAGGGCGAGACGTCGATCTGGACGTTCGGCGCCGGCGGCAGCTGGTCCGACGGCACCACCCTCACCGTCGACACCGACGCCAATCGGGAAGGGGTGCGGGATATGGCGGCCCTCGCCGCGGCGGGCGACACCCAGCCGAATCCCGGCTCCACCGATCGCAAGGACGTGATCAATGCGTTCATCCAGGGCCGGATCGGCATGATCGAAGGTCTGCCGCCGGTACTGGGCATGATCGGCCGGCAGAATCCGGCGCTGCGCTATGCCACCGCACCGTCACCGACGAAAACCGGTGCGCCCGTGACCCTCGGCGTCGCCGATCACCTGATGGCATTTCGCAAACACGGCAACAAGCAGGCCGCGATCCGGCAGTTTCTGAACTTTTTCTATTCGCCCGCGGTCTACTCGGATTTCGTGCGGGCCGAGCACTTCATCCCGATCACCGCATCCGGTGCGCGCGCACTCGCGCACGATCCGGTGACCGAGACCTTCGCCGCCACCCTGCCGGTCGCCCGCTTCTATCCTTCCGCCGATCCGAACTGGGCCGCGGTCCAGGGCGCGATCCGGCAGCAGATGGGCACGGTGACACAGGGCGCGGACCCGGCGGAGGTCCTGCGCCGCATCGCGCGGGCGGCGCAATGAGCAGCCCCCGCGGCCGCACCGGCTCCGCGATCCGCGCCCTGCCGTGGATCGGCCCGGTGATCATCCTGATCGCCGCCGTGGTCGCATTTCCCGCCGGACACATGATCTGGACCAGCACCCGCGACCTCAGCCCCTACGGTCGCGATCGCGGCTTCGCCGGGACGGCCAACTTCCGCCGGCTGTTCGGCATCGAGGAACTGGGCAGCGTCCTCGCCCACACCGTCGTCTGGGTCGTCGCCGTCGTGCTGATCACGCTGGTGCTCTCGGCGGCGCTGGCGCAATTTCTGGCCTTGGACTTTCCCGGCCGTACCCTGATCCGGCTGGCGATCCTGGTGCCGTGGGCGGCCTCGGTGGTCATGACCACGAGCATCTTCGCGTATCTGCTGGATCCGGAGGTCGGCCTCGCCAATCGCCTCCTGGTCGATATCGGTGTGCTCGATCGCGGTTTCGGATTCACCAAGGAGCCGGGACCGGCCTTCGCGGTGGCGATCGCGGTCGCGGTCTTCGTGTCGATCCCGTTCACCACCTATACGATTCTCGCCGGGCTGCACTCGATCCCGGCGGAGGTGGGCGAGGCGGGCCGGGTGGACGGCGCATCGGCCTGGCAGCGCTATCGATATCTGACGCTGCCGCAGCTGCGTCCGGCGATCGCGGTCGCCACCGTCGTCAACATCATCAACGTCTTCAATTCGCTGCCGATCCTGCAGGTGCTGACGGGCAGTATCGCCGGATTCTCCGCCGACACCACAACCACGTTGACCTACAAGCTGATTCGGCAGAATCAGCAACTCGCCACCGCCGCGGCGATGAGCGTGCTGAACTTCGCACTGATCGCGGTGATCATCGCGGTCTACGTGAAACTGATCCGGCCGGGCGCGCAGGCCGGCACATGACCACCCGGGAGCGCGCCGTGCGGACACCGAAGCGGCGCTGGGGACTGACCGCGGCCGGCGTCGTGATCGCGGCCGTATTTCTCGTCCCATACGTCGTGATGGTGCTGGGATCGCTGAAACCGCGGTCGGAGATCCTGCGTATTCCGCCGTCCTATCTGCCGCATCGGTGGCGGCCCGGGAACTACGCCGATATGTGGCACACCCCGGAGACGCCGCTGCCGTTCAATATCGTCAGCACTCTCGCCATCGCCGTGCTCGCGACCCTGCTGGTGCTGGCGGTGGCCGTACCGGCCGCGTATCACACTGCGCGACGGCGATTTCCGGGTAGAGCCGTCTTTCTCGGCGCGGTGCTGGTCACCCAGATGTTGCAACCGGCGGTGCTGGTGACGGGCCTGATCCGGGAGTTCTTCGCCGTCGGCATCAACGACACCTGGTTCGCGATGATTCTGGTGAACGCGGCGTTCAACCTCTCTTTCGCGGTGTGGATCCTGCACAGCTTCTTCGCCTCCGTTCCGGTGCAGATCGAGGAAGCCGCGCAACTCGACGGATTGTCCCGGCCACGCATTCTGTGGCGAATCAGCCTGCCGCTGGTATGGCCCGGAATTGTCACCGCGACGATTTTCGTCTTCGTCTCCTGCTGGAACGAATTCGCGGCGAGTCTGGTGGTATTGACCACCCCGGAAAATCAGCCGCTCTCGGTGGCGCTGACGAAATTCGTCGGTCAATACGACACCGCCTGGCAGTTCGTGTTCGCCATCTCCACCGTCGGCATCGTGCCGGTGGTCGTGCTGTTCGCACTCATCGAGAAGCGGCTGGTCGCGGGCCTGACCGCGGGAAGCGTGAAGTGACCGGCACGACTCGCCGGCCCTGACGACAATCGACTTGACGAATCGCATATCCGGCTGCCATTATTGAAGTGGGAAGACACCGAATATGCGGTGTCTGAATTTTTGTCGTTCTCTCGACAACCTTCTTATTGCGGTGTACTTTGGGACCTCCCGCAGCCCGGATGCCCGCCAACTCTCGAAATACGAAACAGCCGTGAACAGTGATGCAATCTGCGCGTCGCTGTCCATCGGCTCGGCCGAGGCATGTTCGGACGACATCCGGTGCGGACTGTGCAGACAGCCCCTACAGGACAAGCAGATCTCGTACCGGTCACCCGTGGCGTGACCGCGCGAGGTGCTGGAAGGATGCGCCTTGACGATCTCGCAACGACTCTCGTTCGCGAAACTGACCGAACCCCTGGAGATTCCGGGACTGCTCGAGGTTCAGACCGATTCGTTCGCCCGGCTGGTCGGGGCGCCCGAATGGCAGCGGCGCGCGGCGGCGCGTGGCGAAGACGCGATCGGCGGACTCGCCGAGGTGCTGGCCGAGATCAGCCCCATCGAGGACTTCTCCGAAACGATGTCGCTCGCCCTCTCCGATCCGCGCTTCGAAGAGGTCCAGGCCTCGATCGAGGAGTGCAAGGACAAGGACATGACCTACGCGGCACCGCTGTTCGTGACCGCGGAGTTCATCAACAACAACACCGGTGAGATCAAGTCGCAGACGGTCTTCATGGGTGATTTCCCGATGATGACCGACAAGGGCACCTTCATCATCAACGGCACCGAACGCGTCGTGGTGTCGCAGCTGGTGCGTTCGCCGGGTGTGTATTTCGACGAATCGATCGACAAGGGCACGGAGAAGACGCTGCATTCGGTGCGGGTGATTCCGTCGCGCGGTGCGTGGCTGGAATTCGATGTCGACAAGCGCGACACCGTCGGCGTGCGGATCGACCGCAAGCGGCGGCAGCCGGTCACCGTGCTGCTCAAGGCACTGGGCTGGAGCAGCGAACGGATCGCCGAGCGGTTCGGCTTCTCCGAGATCATGACCACGTCGCTGGCCAAGGACAACACCGCCGGCACCGACGAGGCACTGCTCGACATCCACCGCAAGCTGCGGCCCGGCGAGCCGCCGACCAAGGAGTCCGCGCAGAACCTGCTGGAGAACCTGTTCTTCCGGGACAACCGCTACGACCTCGGCGCGGTCGGCCGCTACAAGATCAACAAGAAACTCGGGACGCACGGGGGTCGCACCGGCGGTCCGCGCGTGCTGACCGAGGACGATATCGTCACCATCATCGAGTACCTGTTGCGTTTGCGCGCAGGCGATTCCACGATGACCGCGCCCGGCGGGACCGAGGTGCCGGTCGAGGTCGACGATATCGACCACTTCGGCAACCGGCGGGTCCGCACGGTCGGCGAGTTGATCCAGAATCAGATCCGCATCGGGCTCTCGCGGATGGAGCGAGTGGTCCGGGAACGGATGACGACTCAGGATGTCGAGGCCATCACCCCGCAGACGCTGATCAACATCCGCCCGATCACGGCGGCGGTCCGCGAGTTCTTCGGCAGCTCACAGCTGTCGCAGTTCCTGGACGAACGCAATCCGCTGGCGAGCCTGACCAACAAGCGCCGGCTCTCGGCGCTGGGGCCGGGCGGTCTGAGCCGGGAGCGCGCCGGCCTCGAGGTCCGCGATGTGCACTACAGCCACTACGGCCGGATGTGCCCGATCGAGACCCCGGAAGGTCCGAGTATCGGGCTTATCGGCTACCTCTCGGTGTATGCGCGGGTCAATCCGTTCGGTTTCATCGAAACCCCGTATCGCCGCGTGGTCGACGGCGCCGTCACCGACGAGGTCGACTATCTGACCGCCGACGAGGAGGACCGGCACGTCGTCGCACAGGCCAACGAACCGCTCGATGCCGGGGGCCGCTTCGTCGCCGCGCGAATTCCGGTGCGGCGCAGAAATTCCGAAGTCGAGCTCGTCGATTCGACCCTGATCGACTATATGGATGTCTCGCCGCGCCAGATGGTGTCGGTGGCGACCGCCATGATTCCGTTCCTCGAGCACGACGACGCCAACCGCGCCCTGATGGGTGCGAACATGCAGAAACAGGCGGTGCCGTTGCTGCGCACCGAGGCGCCGCTCGTCGGCACCGGTATGGAGCGGCGAGCCGCCGTCGACGCCGGGGACCTGATCGTCAACGAGAAAGCCGGTGTGGTGGAGGAGGTTTCGGCCGACTACATCACCGTCGTGCACGACGACGGGACGCGCCGCAGCTATCGACTGCGCAAGTTCTCACGCACGAATCAGGGCACCTGCGCCAATCAGCGGCCCATCGTGGACGAAGGGCAGCGGGTGGCCGGCGGGGATGTCCTCGCCGACGGTCCGGCCACCGAGAACGGTGAGATGGCGTTGGGGAAGAACCTGTTGGTGGCGATCATGCCGTGGGAGGGTCACAACTACGAGGACGCGATCATCTTGTCGCAGCGTCTCGTGGAGGAGGATGTGCTGACCTCGATTCATATCGAGGAGCACGAGATCGATGCTCGTGACACCAAGCTCGGTGCCGAGGAGATCACCCGCGATATTCCGAACGTGTCCGATGAGGTGCTGGCGGATCTGGACGAGCGTGGCATTGTCCGTATCGGTGCCGAGGTGCGTGATGGTGACATCCTGGTCGGCAAGGTCACTCCGAAGGGTGAGACCGAGCTGACTCCGGAGGAGCGGTTGTTGCGTGCGATCTTCGGTGAGAAGGCCCGCGAGGTGCGTGACACGTCGTTGAAGGTGCCTCACGGTGAGTCGGGCAAGGTGATCGGTATTCGGGTGTTCTCGCGTGAGGACGACGACGATCTGCCGCCGGGTGTGAACGAGCTGGTGCGTGTGTATGTGGCGCAGAAGCGCAAGATTCAGGACGGTGACAAGCTCGCCGGCCGGCACGGTAACAAGGGTGTGATCGGCAAGATCCTGCCGAAGGAGGATATGCCGTTCATGCCGGACGGCACCCCGGTCGACATCATCTTGAACACTCACGGTGTGCCGCGTCGTATGAACATCGGCCAGATCCTGGAAACGCATCTCGGATGGATCGCCAAGGCCGGCTGGGACATTCGGCTCACCGACGGCGCGCGCCCCGACTGGGCCCAGCGTTTGCCCGCGGAACTGCTTTCGGCACAACCGGATACGAATCTCGCCACACCGGTGTTCGACGGCGCCCACGAGGCCGAACTCGCCGGCCTGCTCACCTCGACGCGGCCCAACCGCGACGGGGAGGTCATGGTGGGCGCGGACGGTAAGTCGGTGTTGTTCGATGGTCGGTCGGGTGAGCCGTTCCCGTATCCGGTGGCGGTGGGGTACATGTACATCCTGAAGCTGCATCACCTGGTGGACGACAAGATCCACGCGCGGTCGACGGGTCCGTACTCGATGATCACTCAGCAGCCTCTGGGTGGTAAGGCGCAGTTCGGTGGTCAGCGTTTCGGTGAGATGGAGTGCTGGGCCATGCAGGCCTACGGCGCGGCCTACACGCTGCAGGAGCTGCTGACGATCAAGTCCGACGACGTGGTCGGTCGTGTGAAGGTCTACGAGGCGATCGTCAAGGGCGAGAACATCCCCGAACCGGGCATCCCGGAATCGTTCAAGGTTCTGCTCAAGGAACTGCAGTCACTGTGCCTCAACGTCGAAGTACTGTCTGCCGACGGCTCGTCAATCGAATTGCAGCAGGCCGACGAGGACATCGACCGCACCGCCGCGAATCTCGGAATCAGTCTGTCCGGCAACGAATCCGCCGCGGCGGACCTGGGCTGAGCGGGTGACCGCGCACCCCACGGGTGCGCGGTCGACGGCCGCGACGCGTAATCCCTACCCCGCGGCGAACGCACCCGCTTGCGCCGCCAGCACCGCCGCGGTGGCGGCCCGCCGCGGCCCCTCGGGATCGGCCGGGGTCCGCAACAACACCAACTGGTGATACAGCGGTGCGGTCGCGGCGACAAGGACTGCGCGCGTATCGGTTTCGGCGGGGATCTCACCGCGGTGGATCGCCCGCTCGACGACGATCTCGCATTGCGCGTAGCGGTCCTCCCACAGCTGCCGCAGCGCTCGCGCCGCATCCTCGGAGCGGAAGGACACCGCGATCAGCGCCGAGGCGATCGACGACTCCTCGGTGAGTGAATCCTGGATCTCCCGGTCGAGTTCGGTGAGATCGCCTGTCAGCGAGCCGGTGTCGGGCGGCTGCCAATCCAGATCGCTCGCGGCGGCGAAGACGTCGGCGATCAGGCCGCCGACATCGCGCCACCGCCGATACACCGTGGTGCGGTGCACGCCCGCGCGCGCCGCCACCGAATCCACGGTCAGCGCGTCGTATCCGTGCTCGGTCAATTCCGCTTGCACCGCGGCCAGCACGTGCTCGCGGATGCGAGCGGTGCGTCCGCCCGGCCGTGCGGTGGGCTGCCGGCCGACCGCGGGCTCGTTCGCTGCAGAGTTCATCGTCGTTCATCCGGTTGCTCGGCGGGATGGAGTGTGCCATCATCCTAAAGCAACATTCGTCGCATTAATGCGTCGGTCGCGATTTTCACGCTCTCCGAACAGCCACGGACAGAAGGGTTTTCGTATGCCCGGCCAACTCCCCGTCACGGACCCGAACACGCTGCATCCGATGCCGGGACAGCCGCGGGTCGTCCTGCTGAAACCCCTCGTCACCTCGCCGCTGATCGAGGTCGGCGAATACTCCTACTACGACGATCCGGACGACCCCACCACGTTCGAAACCCGCAACGTCCTGTACCACTACGGTCCGGAGAAGCTGATCATCGGCAAGTTCTGCGCCCTCGCCACCGGCGTGCGATTCATCATGAACGGCGCCAACCATCGGATGGACGGGCCCTCGACCTTCCCGTTCCCCACCATGGGAGGCGCATGGTCCCGGCACGTCGACCTGCTGATGGAGCTGCCCAATCGCGGTGACACCGTGGTCGGCAACGACGTCTGGATCGGTTACGGCGCCACGGTGCTGCCCGGAGTGCGCATCGGCCACGGCGCCATCATCGGCGCCGGTTCGGTGGTGACCTCCGACGTCCCGGACTACGGCATCGTCGGCGGCAATCCGGCCCGGCTCATCCGTCACCGCTACAGCGCGGCGGATATCGACCGCCTACTGGCCCTCGCCTGGTGGGACTGGCCGCCGGCGCACATCGACGAGCACGTCCGCACGATCATGTCCGGCACCGTCGACGGCCTGGAGAAAGCGGCGCCCGCACAGACCTCCTGAATCGAGTAACCGCATGCCCGAACCACTCACTGCCGTCTCGCTTGCCGACTGGCTTCGCGACCACGCCTTACCACTGACACACCTCGACCCCGACGGCCCGCTCGACGACCTGGAACCGCTGCGCGCGATCATCGGGGCCGCTCGGGTGGTCGCGATCGGCGAGAACTCCCACTTCATCACCGAGTTCCAGCAGATGCGGCAGCGACTGCTGCGTTTCCTGGTCGAACGCTGTGGCTTCACGGTCCTGGCCTTCGAATTCGGCTTCAGCGAAGGCTTACTCCTCGACGACTGGGCGCAGGGCGCGGGGACCGACGACGAGTTGGCGGCCCAGCTGGCCGGCACGATTCCGGTCGGCGTCGGCGCACCGTTGCGCTGGATCCGGCGGTACAACCGCACCGCCGCCACGCCGGTGCGCTTCGCGGGCGTCGACATCCCGGCCGCCGGCGGGTCCCTGCTCCCCGCGCTGGGCCCGGTCGCCGACTACCTGCGTGAGGTGGATCCGGAGACGCTGCCGTCGGTGGAGACGGCGATGCGGATCGCCGAATCCTTCGCCGGCGCGTCCGCTGCCTCGGCGGCGCCGGCATGGTCCCGGCTCCCGGCTTCCGATCGGGACACCCTCAGTGCGATCCTGGCTCGCCTGCTGATCCGGTTCCGAGCCGTCGAATCGCTGTACGTGTCCCGGAGCGATCGGCGCGGCTACGACATCGCGCGGCACCGTCTCGAAGCGGCCTGCCACGCCGACTACGGATTCGGCGCCATGGCAGACCTTTTCGCCGGTACCGGACTCACCGCCGCCACCTCGGCGCGCGACAGCTATATGGCCGACACGGTCCTGTGGCATCTGCGCCGCTGCGAACCCGGGTCCCGCATCGTGCTGGCCGCCCACAATGCCCATATCCAGAAGGAGCCGGTCTCGTTCGACGGGCAGAATCCGGCCGGGTTTCCGATGGGGCACTATCTGCACCGCGCTCTCGGCGACGACTACTTCGCCCTGGGCTTGACCAGTACGGAGGGACACACGGCGGAGATGCTGCCCGACGAGCGCGCGCCCCTCGGCTTCACCGTAGACGCAACGTCTTTGGCGCCGGGTGCGCACGGCAGCGTCGAAGCCGCCTTCGCCGAGGCCGGAGGCGGGCCCGGGCTCGCCGACCTGCGCCGCGCACGCCGCGAGATCAGCGGTCCGGACGCGCGGCCGGACCGCACCCGGTTGCAGAGCGCCTACCTTCACGTCCCGGTTCTCGATGCCTTCGACGCCATGCTCGACACCCGGATCTCCACCGTGGCCGACCTGGACAGCGGAACACACTGAGACCCACCGGCATTCGGCCGGTGCCACCGCGCGCAGCGATGCCAATCAGAAACATTGGGCGTGGAGTATTACAGTCGTGGAATCGCTCCCACCAAAACACCTTCTGCTGGAGGCCTGCCGGGGTCTGACCTACGACGGTCATCCCGTGCTGAAATGCGCGTGCCGCCTCAGCGAATTGCACGAGCAGAGACTGTCCGCCGCGCCCGGGCCGACCCTCGAC